>NZ_RXHQ01000029.1 GCF_004138105.1 Xylanivirga thermophila
CTCCTTAATGTTTTTCGGTGTTGATTACATTATATAGGATTGACTATGCATATGGAAGACCCCTTAGTGGGGTCTTCCTCTTTTTGGAATTTAATGCCCGATGCCCATGAAAATTATACACTAACTTCGACATTTTTTTATATTATACCTTATACTCCAAACTTCAGTTCAATATTATTCTCATTTTTGGTCATCATTTTTTTACTTCTTATAATATGCCCAATATACCTATTTATATAAAGTTTTAATCTATTATTTTTTTACCTTTTCTTGAATATCGAACTGTAATAGTGGCGATAAATAATACTATCTATAAATCATAAATCTTAAGGAGGAAACATATATGAACCGTGTAAAAAAATTTATACGTGGACATAGCCACTTTTACCTGCTCTTTATTTTTGTTCCACTATTAATGTGGTTTTCATATTGTGAAAAGAATATTGTACCTGAATATATACTCCATACCGCCCTTGATAATAAGATACCTTTTATAAAAGTATTTATAATACCATATGTCATATGGTACTTTTACGTAGCCTTTGGCCTTATATATACAGGCATAAATTCAAAAGAGGCCTTTTATAGACTTTTAATCTTTATATCAGGTGGCATGGCTGTATGCTACATATTATATATGCTATTCCCAAATGGTCAGGATTTAAGACCAGATATTACCGAAACGGATATGCTATCAAGGGCAATAAAATTTTTATATACTATAGACACACCTACAAATGTATGCCCAAGCATCCATGTTTTCAATTCCATTGGAGTGGATGCGGCACTGCGTAATCTATATGCTTTTAGCAATAATAAAAAAAAGATATCATTTTTCTTAATGATATCAATATGCCTATCTACAATATTTGTAAAACAGCATTCCATTATAGATGTTATATATGGCACTTTACTGGCTGCAATATTCTATATTCCCCTGTATGCCATACCCAATATAAAACTCTACAAATCATACAACAAAAAATTCTATAGTCTTTTGGACATATTCAAGATAGCAGTTAATTACAAACCTTTTCCATATGACTAGCCAGCCATACCAGAATGTCCCTTACTACTTCATCCCTGTTTATTTCATTCAACATCTCATGCCTGCCATCCTTGTACAATTTATAGCTTACATCCTTTATACCAAGTCCTTTATATGCCTTCACAAGCTTCGGAACACCTTTTCCCATCTTACCTACAGGATCCTTGTCTCCCCCAAATATATATATTGGCAAATCCTTTGGTACATTTCCCATATTTTCTTTCTTAAATATCTCCTTCATACCACTTAGAAAATCATAATAGAAGCTTGTAGTAAATATACCACCACAATATGGATCCTTTATATATTTATCTACTTCATTTTCATCTCTACTTAACCAGTCAAAATCAGTTCTATTTGGGCTGAATTTTTTATTATATCCTCCAAAACTCATATCGTTTAAACGTGGGCTCTTTGCCTTTGGACCATTTTTGTCCATTTCCTTTTGGGCCATACGTATACCTATATTCACAATGGGCCCTGGGTTGCATGATGTGCCTGATAATATAACTCCTTGAATATCTTTTCCATAAAGAGAAATATAGCGCTGTGATAAAAATGAGCCCATACTATGTCCAAAAAGAAATAAGGGGAAATTAGGATTTTCCACATTTCGAATAAATTTGGTGAGTTCTTTCATATCTAATACCATACGATTAAAACCATCAGGACCTATATAACCTACTTCATCCAAACTTTTAGCCGTCTTGCCATGGCCTCTGTGATCATTGGCATATACTATATATCCGTCATCTGTGAGACTTTTTGCAAAGGACTCATATCTCCCTGCCGTCTCCGCCATACCATGGGCTATCTGCACAACAGCCTTGCCCTGCCTATCGCCATCCGGTGACCACTTGTATACAAATATGTCTAATCCATCTGATGCCTTAAAATTAAAGGTTTCTTTATACATTTTAATCACCCCACATGCAAAATATGCTCTTAATTTACTGGTATGCTAAATTACAAAATATATGTTGTATATATATAATGGTTTTTAGTAAAAAGGCCAAGGGTATTTTATAAACCTCGGCCTTTTTAACTTCTTTATAAATCATTTCGAAAGCTTGTCTATACCTATCCTTAGTCTTCTTAAAGTTTCTTCCTTCCCAAGTAGCCCAGCCAGTTCAATAGCCCCGCCTGGCGTAAACTTCTTGCCTGATAATGCCGTACGTACGGGCCACAATACCTGACCATTTTTTACACCCATATCCTTTACCAAATCCATTAGAATATCATGTATGATCTCTTCTTCCCATTTATCCAGTTTCTCCAGAACATCATACGCCCTTATAAGGGCCTCCTTTGAATTTTCAAGGTTGGTCTTCATCTTCTTATGAACGTATAAGTCCACATCATACTCTGGTAATTTTTCTACAAAATCTATATTCTCAGGTATTTCGCTCAATACCTCTGTTCTTACATGTAAAAGCTTACTAAGTTTCATAGGATCTATATCAGCATCTTTTATTACTTCTTTATAATAGGGAAGGGCTAATTCGTGGAACTCTTCTAATGATTTTCGTCTTATATGTTCCCCATTCATCCATCTTAATTTATTAGGATCAAATATAGCAGAAGATTTATTGAGTCCTTTTATAGAAAATGCCTGTATAAGCTCATCAAGCGTAAATACTTCCTGTTCCGTCCCCGGACTCCAGCCTAAAAGTGCTATATAGTTTATAATAGCCTCTTTTAAATAGCCCTTATTATAAAAATCTTCAAAAGAAGCATCCCCTTCACGTTTACTAAGCTTTTTCCCATTATCCTTCATTATAAGGGGCAAATGTATATAATTTGGTATTTCCCATCCAAATGCCTTATAAAGTAGATTATACTTTGGTGTAGATGATAGATATTCACTTCCCCTTACTACGTGTGTAATACCCATAAGATGGTCATCTACTACGTTGGCAAAATTATATGTGGGCATACCATCTGATTTTATAAGTATATTGTCATCTAGTGTTTCATTTTCCACGGCAATCTTGCCATATACCTCATCCTTAAAAGTAGTAACCCCCCTATCGGGTATGCGTTGCCTTATGACATACTCTTCACCATTTGCTATGCGATCCTCTATCTCAGCCTTACTTAGGCTTCTACAATACCCATCATACTTAAAGGGCATCTTCCTAGCCTCGCAGTCATGGCGCAGATTTTCAAGTCTTTCCTTAGTACAAAAACAGTAATATGCATCTCCCGATTCTACCAATTTTTGAGCATATTCCTTGTATATATCCTGTCTCTCACTCTGCACATATGGTCCGTATGGCCCTCCTATATCGGGACCTTCATCATGCTTCATACCTACTATATTCAAGGTATTATATATAACATCAACAGCCCCTTCTACATAACGACCCTGATCGGTATCCTCTATTCTCAATATAAATTTTCCATTGTGCTTTTTTGCTATAAGATATGCATAGAGAGCTGTCCTAAGGTTACCTATATGCATATAACCTGTAGGGCTTGGGGCAAATCTAGTCCTTACCTCGTTCATATTTCATCCTCCTATATTAATATAGCCTTTCACTCAAAACGCATGAAAGGCTATGGCTTGTCAAATTAAGTATAGTACTATGCTTACCATCGTGTCAAGCAAATATAAGCATTAGTTTTCTTTATATTTGTGGACTTTTAGGCAGTTCCCTAAGTGGGGAAGAAAGCTCCATGAGGCGTTTTATATATGCAATCTGGGATATATCGCATCTAGCCTCCTCGGCGATTTTTTCCTCATCAAGGCCCTATTCAAGTCCAGCAATGGCCATATCCAAACTTTCGTAAGATATACCTAAAACATCCTCATCTCCCATGCCAGGCATAAGATCCGGGGCGGGAGCCTTGTTTATTATACTATCCGGCACCATAATGGCCTTTGATAATTCTATTATCTGAGTTTTATAGAAAGGCAGGAGTGGTTGTATATCCGCTGCCGCATCTCCATATTTAACAAAAAACCCAGTCATATACTCGCTCTTATTGGCAGTACCAAGAACCATATAGTTATTTATCTCCCCGTAGTAATACAGGTATGTCATGCGTATACGATGTTTTGTATTTATATATGCTATATGCTTTTGGAGCTCCCTATCCCCTTCTCCACCCTTTAGCATGCGCAAGAATGTGGGCTCATTATCCCTAGATAACTTTTTATTTTTATTGTATACATACTTTTCCTGAAAAGATCTAGGCACGTAGAAGGCGGGAGGCTCAAGGCCGTATACCCCTATCTTCCTTAGTATGGGCTTTATATCTATCTCTTTAAATGATATACCAAGCACATCTGCAAGCATCCTAGCATCGTTGTAGCTTTTCTTGCTAGTATCCCGTTCAGGCATGAATATGCCCATTACATTCTCCTTGCCTACAGCCCTTACTGCTAAGTATGCAACCAGTGCTGAATCTAATCCTCCACTTATGCCCAGTATGCAGCCGGCCTTATGGGATTTTTCCATGCTTGTTCCTATAAAATCTTCAAGCTTTTTGCATGTATCATGGGGATTTTGTATAACCAACCTCTCCTTTATCATATTGCCAATCCTTTCACCATATTTTACTATTATTATACCACATTTTTATCTATGAAAATACAACAAAGGTTATTATTTCCCATTCATAAGTATTTAATATAAATTATATTGTTCTATTATTTTTAGATTATATAGCAATATAAATATTATGCATAAACAGATTTAATTTGTACAAGCCCGTTTAGCTTAATTATAAAATAATCCTCTCCTGCAGGCGTTACGGTGATATCATACCAACTGCCAAATAGAAATACGCTGCCTGATATGCTATAGATCCCCTTTAATAAGATCCTTGTAAATAGTTCGTATATATCCTTGTCCATATTAGGCATAAGCCTTATTATGTTTGATATCGTCCTACCCATGATAAACTTTCTATCCAATTCTATAATGTTTTGAAATGTTTCATTTATAAGGGTAAACATATAATCTGGATACATATAAGATGTACCATCTGCCTTACGTAGACAGGCCAAACCATATATTTTGTCCATTAGATCCACTCCCGCCTTTATCCTTTTCATATTTTTCTCTTCTCGCCATGATTATTATGTCCAATATTGGCAATATAGAACAAAATAAATGTTCATACTGTTTTTTTTTAAGCCCATATGGTATGATAAAATGAAAAGAAAATACATAATAATAAGTAAAAGGAGCATAGATATGTTTGACGTAAAGGAGATAGTAGCAAACTCTTTAGCTCCCCTTATTCCGTCTTTCAATAAAAACAGCTTATACGATATGCTGGAGTACCCTCCAAACCCTGAAATGGGGGATGTGGCTCTACCTTGCTTTAAATTGAGCAAGGTATATAAAAAAGCTCCTGCTTTGATAGCAGATGAGCTTTTAAAAAATATACCCCAATCAGAATATTTTGAAAAGGTGGAGGCGGTATCCGGTTATTTAAACTTCTTTATAAATAAGTCCCTTTTTATTAAGACAGTAATAGGGGAGATATTAGATAAGGACACGAAATATGGTGCCAGTGATATTGGAAATGGCAAAAATGTTGTAATAGACTACTCAGCACCAAATATTGCAAAACCATTTCACGTGGGACATTTAAGATCTACTTCAATAGGTAATGCTCTATATAAAATATTTGAATTTATGGGCTATAACTGCATTGGAGTAAACCACTTAGGCGATTGGGGTACACAATTCGGCAAGCTTATAGTCGCCTATAAAAAGTGGGGAGATGCAAAAAGGATAGAACAAAATGGTATAAAGGAACTTATGGATATATACGTAAGATTCCATACAGAAGCAGAAAAGGATCCTACTTTAGATGATGAAGCAAGGGCATGGTTTGCCAAGATGGAACATGGAGATGAAGAAGCCCTAAAACTTTGGCAATGGTTTAAGGATATAAGCCTTAAGGAATTCAAAAGGATATATGACCTTATGGGGATAAAATTTGATTCCTATGCCGGAGAAAGCTTCTATAATGACAAGATGGAAGCTGTAATAGAAGAATTAAAGGAAAAGGATCTCCTAAAGGAAAGCCAGGGGGCTATGATAGTAGATCTAGATGAATACGATATGCCACCTTGCATGATATTAAAAAAAGATGGCAGTTCATTATATGCTACTCGTGATATAGCTGCTGCCATATACAGAAAAAACGAATATAATTTTGATAAATGTATATATGTAACAGCTGCTGCCCAAGCGCTGCATTTTAAACAGTGGTTTAAAGTGGTAGAGCTTATGGAATATGATTGGGCAAAGGATCTGGTTCATGTACCATTTGGCCTAGTAAGTCTAGGAGGCGAAAAGCTGGCCACCCGCAAGGGAAAGGTAGTGCTCTTGGAGGATATACTAAATAAGGCCATGGAAAAGACGCTTGAAACCATAGAAGCTAAAAATCCAAACCTAGAAGGCAAGGAAGAAATAGCTAGGGAAATGGGTGTAGGCGCTGTTATATTCAGTGATCTAAGTGCCAACAGAATAAAGGACGTATCCTTTTCATGGGATGAGATATTAAACTTTGACGGAGAAACGGGACCATATGTACAGTATACCCATGCAAGGGCATGCAGCGTACTAAAAAAGGCCGATGAAGAGGTTAATAGTGCATTTAACAGTGAACTGTTAGATTCCAAAGAAGAATACCAATTGGCAAAGACACTTAAACTTTTCCCTGAAAGGGTAATACAGGCCATGGAGGACCTAGAGCCTTCCATAATAACCAGGTATTTAGTGGATTTAGCACAGGCATTTAACAGATTTTATAATACCCACTCCATACTAGTGGATGACAATGATTTAAGGACAGCCCGTCTAGCTATGGTAAAATCCACAAAGATCACATTGGCGAACGGCCTTAAGCTCATAGGCCTAAGCACACCTGAAAGGGTTTAAAATAGTATTTTTCATCTAGGAGGCTGTATGCTTTGGATAGAATAGTGCTTACAGGTGGAGGAACTGCAGGGCATGTAACACCAAACATTGCCCTTATCCCCCATTTGATAGAAAAAGGATATGAGATCCATTATATAGGTACAAAAAATGGTATAGAACATAACCTCATATCCCAATATAATAATGTTACATATCATTCTGTACAATCAGGTAAATTGAGAAGATACAGGGATATAAAAAATCTTACCGACCCTTTTAAGGTTATATATGGGGTAGGCCAGTCGGCCAGTATAATACGAAAATTAAAGCCCAGCATAGTATTTTCAAAGGGTGGTTTTGTATCGGTACCGGTAGTTATAGGTGCATGGATGAACCATATACCGGTAATAGTGCACGAATCGGATATAACACCTGGACTTGCTAATAAAATAGCAACTAAATTTGCCAAAAAGGTATGCACAACCTTTCCTGAAACAGTAGATCATTTTAAGGATGGAAAGGCTGAATACACTGGCACCCCCATAAGGCGGGAGCTATTAGAGGGAAGTGCCAAAAAGGGCCTTGAAATATGTCAATTTAACGGACAAAAACCGGTACTCATGATAATGGGTGGGAGTTTAGGGGCAGTAGCTGTGAATAACTGCATAAGGGATATCATAAAAAAACTTATTAACAAATTTGATGTTATCCACATATGTGGAAAAGGTAATATAGATGAAAAATACAACGACCTTCAAGGTTATGCACAGTTTGAATACGTATCAGATGACCTTCCACATTTGATGGCTGCAGCCGATATTATAGTCTCAAGGGCGGGAGCCAATTCCATATACGAGTTTTTAGCCCTTAAAAAGCCTTGTCTTTTAATACCTCTGCCCCTAAGTGCCAGCAGAGGGGATCAGATTTTAAATGCAAAATCCTTTGAAAAACAGGGCTTCAGCAAGGTTTTAATGCAGGAAGATATGAATATAGATACTTTATATATATCTATATTAGATCTTTATAATAATAAAAATAAATATATACAGGCAATGTCAAAACAAGATCACGCAAATAGCCTGGATAAAATACTTAGTATAATAGATCAATACGCAAAAGAGTAGGTTTAAACCTACTCTTTTTTTTGGATGTTGATAACATATCCAAAGAGTTATCCACAAGTCTTGGGATAGTTTTTTGAGAATAACACTAATAATCCCCAGACTTATCCACACTGTCCACATATAAGCTGTGGAGTTTTTCCACATCTCTTTCACAGAAATTATCCACAATAGACAAAATTCCATCAACTACATTTATTGTAATGATATTTTTTGCCTTTTGTTGTATAATGTATAAATACCAAATTAGAAAATCAGTAAAAATTACCTGGAGGGAATTAAATGGGTAGATATGACCTTATAAAGGACTTTGTAAAAAGACATAAATGGAAATACATATTAGGTATATGTTTTATTCTTGGCGTTGATATATTACAGCTTATATTTCCAAAGCTATTGGGCTATATAACCGATGAACTGCAAAAAAGCAATATAGATATGAAAATGATATCAAAATACATACTATTTCTACTGGGTATAGCATTAGGGGTCATGATATGCAGGTATCTATTTAGAATATTTATATTTGGCACAGAGAAAAAACTAGATTACGAGCTTAGAAAAAAATTATTTGATCATCTTTTAACCCTGTCCCCTTCATTTTATAATACGCATAAGACCGGAGATCTTATGGCCCATGCTACAAACGATGTAAATGCCGTACGCATGGCTATGGGTACTGGTGTGCTCCTTAGCACAGACACCCTATTCCTTACCATATCAGTACTTGTAATAATGTTTAAAACTATAGATGTAAAATTAACATTCATGGTTTTGATACCTCTATTGTCAATAGGTATTCTATCTATATTCTTTGGCAAAGTAGTACATAAGCGATTTACCGCCGTACAGGAGGCCTTTTCCGGCCTCACCGATAAGGTACAGGAAACCTTATCAGGTATTAGGGTAGTAAAATCCTTTGTACAGGAAGAATATGAAAAGGCGAATTTTGAAGAGGTAAGCACTAATGCATTCGATAAAAATATGAAGATGGCAAAACTTTGGGGTGCTGCCCTTCCCTTTGCACAATTTGTAGCCACTATAAGCTTTATAATAATGATCGGATACGGTGGCATTAAAGTTATGTATGGAGATATTTCCCTTGGGGACTTTATAGCATTTAACACCTATCTTGGTATGCTAGTATGGCCCATGATGGCCTTTGGTTGGGTAATAAGCTTAATCCAAAGGGGATTAGCATCCCTTGATAGATTAAATAGTATAATGTGCATAAAACCGGAGATAACAGATAAGGAGGCTGGTGACATAAGGAAGATACAAGGTCATATACTATTTGATAATCTCACTTTTTCATATATGAACGATGATAAACCGGTATTGAAAAACATAAACCTTGATATACCTTCCGGCAGCACCCTTGCAATAACCGGTGGTACTGGCAGTGGCAAAACCACACTGGTAAACCTCATACTCCGTATGTATGAAGGATATATATCAGGCAATATCTATATAGATGGGCATGAATTAAAGAAAATACCACTATCCGCACTTCGGAGGAATATAGGATATGTACCGCAGGATAATTTTTTATTCTCTTCTACACTCAAGGAGAATATCGCATTCGGAAATATAGATGCCAGCATGGAAGATATAGAACAATCAACTAAAATAGCACAGGTATATGACGATATATTATCTTTTCCAGAAGGTTTTGATACGATAGTAGGGGAGAGGGGTGTCACATTATCAGGTGGTCAAAAACAGCGTGTATCAATAGCCAGGGCAATAATACTAGATCCCAAAATCCTTATAATGGACGATGCCCTCTCAGCTGTGGACACTCAAACAGAAGAAATAATACTAAATAACCTCAAAAATATACTTGCTAAAAGAACAAGCATAATAATAGCCCATAGAATATCCACTATAGAAAATGCAGATAATATAATCTTTTTAGAAGGCGGGGAAATAGTAGAACAGGGGACCCATGAGGAACTTTTAGCATTAAAGGGCAAATACTATGACCTATATCAAAGGCAGCTTCTAGAAGAACAGGTAGAAGAGGCTTAGAGAGGAGTGAAAACTATGGATAATTACGAAATGGAAGAACAGATGGAAAAGGGATATGACAGAGCCCTTATGAAACGTCTTTTAAAATTTGCCAAGCCATATTGGCATCTAATACTTATATCCATACTGCTTTTATTGGTACTTACTGTAGGTGATCTTGCAAGACCTTACTTCATAAAGATGGCTATAGATGACCATATAAATGTCTATGGAAGACAATATATGGTCTTTGATAAAGGAAAAGGGCCACAAAAAGGCATTATATTTGATAATAAGGAATGGGTCCAGCTTGACAAAAAAAATAACACTAATATAGATGGTGGGAAAATATATGCATTTTTACAATATGGTAAAGACGCATATATGGTGGAAGGTGAATTACCAAAGGATAAACAGGATATATCCATAATACAAAAAAATCAAGCATACTATATAAAAACTCCTGACAAAGAAATTTCTGCAATTCCTATCCCTAAAGATAACTTAAAACTATTTAGAGCTCCTGATGTGGAAGCACTAAAAAAACTCGCTATAATCTTTTTGATCCTCATAATTGTGATTTTGATAATAAACTACATACAGGTAATTTTACTCCAGTATACTGGCCAAAGGATAATATATGATATGAGAAATCAAATATTTTCCCACCTATTGAATCTATCCCTATCTTTTTATGATAAAAACCCAGTGGGAAAATTAGTAACCCGTATAACAAATGATACAGAGACTTTAAATGAGATGTATACAGGAGTACTTGTAAATATGTTTAAAGACATCTTTATGTTGATAGGCATAATAGTCATAATGTTTAGGATAAATACCAAACTGGCGCTTATAAGTATGGCATCCATGCCAGTTATAGTATTGATAACCATTGTATTTAGAACAAAGGCCCGAAAGGCCCATAGGGAGGTACGTACACAGCTGTCTAAAATAAATACGTTCTTATCCGAACATATATCGGGTATGCGTATAATACAGATATTCAATCAAGAAAAAAGAAAACAAGGGGAGTTTAACGATGTAAATAATAAATATTATGATGCATCCATGAGGGAGACTAAGCTATTTGCCATATTTCGTCCTGCCATGGAGATGATATATTCCCTTGCATTGGCCCTTCTTGTATGGTATGGCGCTAGAAATATACTAAAGGGTGAAATACAATTTGGTGTACTCTTTGCATTTATAAGTTATCTGCAGATGTTTTTTCAACCGATAAATGATATGACTGAAAAATATAATATAATGCAATCTGCCATGGCAGCATCTGAAAAGATATTTTATCTATTAGATCAAGATGATATAATTCCGCAAATACAAAATCCTGTGCATATTAATAAGATTAACGGTAAAATAGAATTTCAAAATGTATGGTTTGCTTATGAGGATGAGGATTGGGTACTAAGGGATGTAAGTTTTACGATAAATCCAGGTGAAGCAGTGGCATTTGTCGGTGCTACCGGTGCAGGCAAAACATCTATAATAAGCCTTATATGTAGATTTTATGATATACAAAAAGGACGCATACTCATAGATGGCATTCCGATTCAAGATATTTCCCTAGATGATTTAAGAAAGAACATAGGTGTAGTTCTACAGGATGTATTTCTTTTTACCGGTGATATAGAGTCTAATATTCGCCTAAATAACCAAAATATTTCCCAGGAAAATATCGTAGAAATATCTAAATACGTAAATGCGGATACATTTATAGAAAAACTGCCAAATAAATATGAAGAAAAGGTAATGGAGAGGGGATCGACATTATCTTCTGGTCAAAGACAGCTATTAGCTTTTGCACGAGCTTTGGCATTTAATCCATCCATATTGGTACTAGACGAAGCCACGGCCAATATAGATACGGAAACGGAAATGCTTATACAAGAGGCACTAGCAAAGCTCATAAAGGGACGTACTACCATTGCCATAGCCCACAGACTATCTACAATACAACACGCTGACAAGATAATAGTACTCCATAAAGGTAAAATACGTGAGATGGGCAACCATGAAGAATTGTTAAAACAGAAAGGTCTCTATTACAGGCTTTATGAATTGCAATATAAAAATCACAAAAAAGATGAAGTTGTATAAAAACTTCATCTTTTTTTAATATTCCTCATTTTTTGGGTAAAACTAATACGGAAAGGAGGCTTTATGTATGGAACTTACCAATAAGGAAAAAATGCTTCTAGAGGATCAACTGCAAGCAGAATATCTATCACAAGAGCGTTTTTATCGTCCGGGTGCTTACGATAGCCATATGGAGCAAACGCCCCGATAAATTCCCCGTTGCGCCGTTTTATATCCAGTGTTTCCCGTACCTTGTCGGGGGTTTCCGCACAGTGGTTTTCATTCAACACGCCTTGAATGGAAACAACAGCTATGCTCCGCATGTTCTGCGGTTCTTTATAACTGTCTAATGACTGATGATACACAGAGATAAAACGTACATCGTGACGGGGAAACCAGTCGTCCAGATAGTAACCCTAGTCAGCATAGTTTCCGAAAGAACGTGCAAGTTCTTTCACAATCACACAGTTGATTTTACCCTTTTGAATGTCCTCCAACATTCTTTGAAAATCATCCTATTCATCGTCTGTAGTACCGGAAATACCATCGTCAATATAATAGTCAACAATTATGTATTCGTTCCCATCATCAAAACTGGCGATATGCTCCTTGATGATTTCTTTCTGATTCGATACACTTTCCGATTCGTCTTTTTTGTCTAAATCTTCTTTTGATAGGCGGATATAAATTGCAATTCTCCAAACCCGAAATCTTGTTACTGCTGCGGGCTTGTTGTCAATTTCTACACAACTTCTGCGTAGCATATAGCTCCTTTCCCTATCACATTACATATATATTATACCACGCTATCAGTAGTCAAATAATGTTGCGAACAGCTAACAAAACCTGTCCAAGATATAGCTTCGGGCCAACATTAACCCAAAGTAAGTAGCGTCGCTTTGCTCCTTCTTATTATTTTCAAAATAAAAGATATTAAATAGCTAATGATTAGTTGCAAAAATACTTTCAAAATTATATATATATTCTAACTCCGAAATATCGTAATAAAACTGTAATATTTTGTCGAATGATAAATCTTGTATAAAAGTAGAAACAGATATATAATAAAGACAGAAAGTAAATAATTGTTAATACCCAAGTCTAATTTGAAAGGCTGATTCCAATGTCCAATGAAGATAGTTAATCATCAGTAGTCCAATATTTTAAGTTAGGAAGTGAGGTGTAATTATGAAGATGAAAAAAATTATCTCGTATGCGTTGTCAGCGGCTCTTATGTTGGGAATGTGTAGTGTACCCGCTTTTGCGGCGGAGCCTACACAAGACGCTACAGGGTGCTATGCCATTACAGAAGAAACACCAACGGAAATTCTTGAATATGCGAAAGGCGAGTTCCCCGAATTTTTAGGAGAACACTTAGTTAATAATGGAATTGACGCAAGTGGAAGGCAGTATTCTCTGGGGTATCCTATCAACCTTCAAGAATCAGGAGGCGTTAATCGCATTTATGATTTTCCTGTTATGCAAGATGGTAAGATTTTTGCAATTCTAACGATTTATGATGACGGCGGCGAATATTATACACAATTTGAAGAAAACTTGATGGCCGAAAAATTGAATACATTGCAGAATGAAACCTCTAAAACAGCCCCTATTACTTTTGTTTCAAATGACACTGGATTTTTCGCAGTAGTAAACGATTGTGTGGAGCCGCTTACACCAGATAGCGAGATTGAAAATGCAAATGCTGTTTCCTTGATGAAAGGGAACACTGTCGGTAATGTTGTAAATATTACTGATACACTTTCTGTAGCAGACGGTAACGGCATCGATCTTATGGAAGCCAGTAATCCTAGTCCGTTAGGAGTTGTATGTGTTCCTCAAACAGACGATGGAACTTTTGATGGTAAACAAATGGAATGGTGTGGTGCTGCGGTTTCGGCTGCAATTATCAACTATAAAAAGGGAACCTCTCTAACAGCTAAAGATGTAACAATAGAGGCGTTAGGTTCTGCTAAAGATGAAGGACTAACAAATGCCGAAGTTATTTCTATAGGTAAAAATCATGGATTATCACCGAAATCAGGTAATCCTTTAAGTTATTCATCTGTTAAGACAGAAATTAACGGATACCGTCCGGTTTATATGCAAATGCAAAGAAAATCTGATGAGGGTAAAAAATACCATGCACTAACCTTGATTGGATATAGTTCTTCTAAATATACTGTTCTAAATCCTTGGCAAAGTAGCAGTATAACGCTTACCAAAAAAGATAATGGTAGCGATGTAACCTATGTAACAGGAACAAGAACATATAAATGGTATACAAGTGTTTATAACTGGAAATAAAAGTTCTTGTTTTTGGGGGAGAGTGATTTTAAATCACTCTCCCCCTTGTTACGAAATGTACGCTCTCGAAAACTCTGAGAGCTTTATTTTTCTATATTTCAAGGTTCAGCTTTTTAGCTTCAACCCTACTTTTTGTCTAATTTAAACTTTAAAATTTCCAGCTCTATTTACCGTTATTTTCTTTGTCTGCTTAATATTACAGCTTAAAATTCAATGCATTTTCCTTCAAAATAGAGTTATGTTAACTAAATCTATTTTGGAGTTTTTTTATATGTCACGTGATTGCCAACTTTATAAGGATTATCAGGAAGGCCTAAAGCAAAAGCTATTGATTCATCAAGAAAAAGAAAAAAGCAGGTTGGCTAGCCTAGATAAATCCATCACAAAGCTTTATCTACTAGACCTTGATAACCTGCTTCCCATAGTCAAGCCTTTATATGCTGATTGCGGCCGACCAGCCAAAAATCAGCAAGGGATCATTCGGTCTCTGATATTAATACTTGACCTACAAGAATATTCTATCACAAATTGGGCTTTAAGAGTAAGGAATGATTTACTTTTATTTGATATTTGTGGTTTCGATTCTACTAGTGCTCCTTCTGTTGCTTCATACTACGATCTTCTTATTCGTTTATGGATGGCATCACATATTCAACATGTAACTGGTAAGCTTAAGTTAAAGCGTTTTGAACCTAGACCTCTGTCGCTTTTGACGGTTCTACCTATTACTCAGGTGTAAGCCATTACGGTGTAAAAGTTTGCAACTGCAGGTCTAAAAGGTATATACACTGGGGCTATTGTAAACCTAAGGGCATTAAATACAGGTGTTGGGTTGCATGCCATGGTCTAGAACCTCCTAAAGAGTGTAAATTCTTATGGTAGTGTAATATATTTAAAACCTAACCATGATCCTAGAATATTTACACCGATACCACGGTATTCAAAAGCATTTAAAGGCAAATTTAAAACCAGAACATCCGTTGAACGCTCGAATAAGAGAATGTTTGTTGATTATTCTATTGAGCACGCACGTTCACGATGCTCTATGATGAGGTTTGCTTTTGCTACCTTTGCTGCTATAAATATTCATCAATCAACTAGTATACCCTCAATAAAGACGCTTATTTTGGGTCTTATTTCCCAATTACTTTTCGAGAGGCTACGAAATAGAATAGCATAAATTACTCAAAGATACTAAAATATTAAATAAGTAAAAATAAAACATAGAACATAGTAAAATCAAGCCATTTTTAAGGGACTAATCGTAACAGGATATAACAAGATTTCTCCTAACCCCTCCGCCCCTTTCCCTAAGAAAAAGGGAACAGCTCAAAGGAATTTATACCCCCATCGCCTGATTACCTCTTAGCAGGGGCAAAAAATCTGTCCCTGCTATCCCATCGGCGACGGAAAATATATACCCTTCGAGCTTCTATGAATTGCAATATAAAAATCATAAAAAAGATGAAGTTGTATAAAAACTTCATCTTTTTTTAATATTCCTCATTTTTTGGGTAAAACTAATACGGAAAGGAGGCTTTATGTATGGAACTTACCAATAAGGAAAAAATGCTTCTAGAGGATCAACTGCAAGCAGAATATCTATGTATAAGCAAATATAAATCGTACGAAACTCAGGCAGTAGATCCGGAAATAAAGTATATTTTTAATATGGTTTATAAACAGGAACAGCAACATGCCAATGCTATAAAAGATCTACTAATACAAGGAGGATTTGAACCTCCTCAACAACAATAAAAGTGGGAGGATAAAGGATGTCACAGAATCAACTATCTGAAAAAGATATGCTTCAAGATTCCATAACAATTGAAAAACAAATATCATCATCATATGATACTACCATAATGGAATCTGTAAATGATCAAATAATAAAAACTCTACAGGACATACAACGTGAAGAACAAAATCATGCAAAACTGTTTATGGAAGCTATGAATAAAAGAGGATGGTATAGTGTAGAACCATCACACCCGAGTCAATATGCTCAAGATGCAGTAAATAAACAAATATCAGCACAGGTTCAACCCCGCATACAGGAACTAGATAATCAACTAAACGGAGAATAAGAATAGCGGGTACATTTGAAAGTAAAAATGTACCCGCCCTTTTTTATAACTCCTTATCAAAGTCTATTCATAAATATTTTTTACCCAGCCAAATATATCTTCTTCCGTTCCCCTTTGTATCCCAGTTATCTTGTTGTAAATTAACTTTGAAAATTCGCCCATTTCATTATTATTTATTTCTATTACATTATCATCCCAGCACATAACACCTACTGGAGAAATTACTGCAGCCGTACCAGTACCGAATACCTCCTTGAGCCTTCCCTGTTTGTGAGCCTCATATACTTCGTCTATTGATATAAGACGCTCTTCCACCTTATACCCCATATGCTCGGCCATAGTAACAACAGAGTCCCTAGTAATACCTCCTAGTATACTTCCTACCTCCAAGGTCGGGGTGACCAATGTATCATCAATCTTAAAGAATATATTCATGGTACCTACTTCTTCTACATACTTATGCTGGCAGCCATCTAACCACAGTACCTGGGTATATCCCTTTTCCTTTGCCTTTTCTGCCGCGTACAAACTAGCTGCATAGTTACCTGCTGTTTTTGCAAAACCCATACCGCCTTTTACAGCCCTTACATATTCATCTGTAACATATATCTTTACAGGCTTTATACCTTCGGCATAATAGGCGCCTACGGGAGAGAGTATTATAAAAAATCTATAAGTATGTGAGGGTCTAACACCTAAAGAACAATCCATTGATATTATAAGAGGTCTTATATAAAGTGCAGTGCCTTCAGCTGTAGGAATCCAATCCTTATCTATATCAAGGAGAGTCTTCAATCCTTGCCATACGAGCTTTTCATCTACCTGCGGTATACACAGACGCTCTGCCGACCTATTAAGACGTGCTATACCGTTTAGAGGGCGAAATACTACCGGATCACCATTTTTATTTCTATATGCCTTCATACCCTCAAATATAGCCTGCCCATAATGGAATACCATCATAGAAGGTTCCACCGCAAAAGGCCCATAGGGCTCAACCCTAGGATTATGCCATCCATCTTCTATATCATAATCCATTACAAACATATGATCTGTAAATATAGCACCAAAACCAAGTGCCTTTTCATCTGGTTTTTGCTTTGGACTGTTAGTTCTAATTATCCTTATATTTTCCATTACAATCCTTCCTCTCTCACCTCATGGATATTTTCCCATTATTATATCAGATTGTATAATTATGCGCCAGTTTTTATTGAAATATTTTTATTCTTCTTCTTCCTCTTCTTCTTCCTTATCAACCCGTGCTATAGATACTACCTCTTCGCCTTCGTCCATACGCATAAGCATAACGCCTTGAGTATTCCTTCCCATAACCGATATATCCTTAGCCGGCATCCTTATTATGACACCTTCTGAATTTATCATCATTATATCGTCATCATCTGTAACTACTTTTAATGCAACCAAGTCGCCTGTCTTTTCGGTAAGATTCATGGTCTTTATACCCTTACCACCTCTCCTGGTTACGCGATATTCTTCAAATTTTGTACGCTTTCCATAACCATGTTGACTGACAGATAATATATCACCATGCTCACCTAATATCTGCATATCTATAACATACTCTCCATCATCCAAAGACATGGATTTTACACCAGCTGCATTCCTTCCCATGGGTCTTACCTCCGATTCATTAAATCTTATGGCTAATCCCCTATTGGAAGCAATCATAATTTCTCTGTCTCCATCTGTCAATTGCACCTTTATGAGTTCATCATTCTCTTTTAAATTTATGGCTATTATGCCACCTTTTCTGATATTTGTAAATTCATCCAATGAACTCTTCTTTATAGTTCCATTTTTAGTAGCCATGACTAGATAATAGCCTTCTTCAAAGTCGTCTATAGGAATAAATGCCTGTACCTTTTCCCCAGGGGATAACTCCAATAGATTTATCATAGCAGTTCCCTTTGCCTGGCGGCCGGCTTCAGGAATTTGATAGCCCTTTAACTCATAAACCCTACCTAAACTGGTGAAGAATAAGAGCCTTTGATGGGTAGAGGTTATAAATATATCCTCTACAAAATCCTCTTCCCTTGTAGACAGGCCTGTTATCCCCCTCCCGCCTCTACGTTGGCTTTTGTATGTATCAAGGGGCGTACGCTTTACATAGCCATAGTGTGTAAGGGTAATAACGACGTCATGCTCGTCTATAAGATCCTCTATGTCTATTTCCCCTTCGGCGGGAGCTATCTCCGTTCTCCGTTCATCACCAAACTTCGCCTTTATCTCCAGAAGCTCCTCTTTTATTATGTCATAGAGCATATCCTCATTTGCAAGTATTGACTGGAGGTATTCTATGGTTTTTTGAAGCTCTCCATACTCCTCCTCTATCTTTTCCCTCTCTAGGCCTGTCAAACGTTGAAGTCTCATATCCAATATTGCCTGTGCCTGTTTTTCAGATAGATTAAAATTATCTATAAGACCTTTCTTTGCTATTTGGACCGTTTTAGAACCCCTTATAAGGCGTATAACAGCATCTATATGGTCCAAAGCTATAAGTAGTCCCTCTAATATATGAGACCGGTCTAGAGCCTTATTTAGGTCATAGCGTGTACGTCTGGTTATAACGTCCTTTTGGTGATCTATATAATGAAAAATCACGCTCTTTATATTCATAACCCGAGGCTGCCCGTCAACAAGTGCAAGCATTATAACGCCAAAGGTCTCCTGCATCTGGGTATGCTTAAATAGATAGTTAAGCACCACATTTGGATTTATATCCCGCTTAAGTTCTATTACCATGCGCATACCATTTCTATCAGATTCATCCCTTATATCCGATATACCCTCAATACGCTTTTCCCTTACCATTTGGGCAATTTTCTCTATAAGGCGAGCCTTATTCACCATATAGGGAAGCTCTGTAACTATTATTCTACTCTTATTTCCGGACATCTCCTCTATAGAAGTACGTGCCCTAGTAATTACCTTACCCCTACCTGTGCTATAGTACGATCTTATAGCATCTTTACCAAGTATTATTCCCCCTGTCGGGAAGTCTGGTCCTTTTATATATGTACCAATTTCATCTATTGACATATCAGGGTTATCTATAAGTGCTATTACTCCATCTATTACCTCATTCAAATTATGAGGTGGAATATTGGTTGCCATACCTACTGCTATACCAGATGACCCATTTACCAAAAGATTTGGAAATCTAGATGGCAAAACCACCGGTTCTTTAAGGGTTTCATCAAAGTTTGGCATAAAATCTACTGTTTCTTTATTTATATCCCTCAAAAGTTCCATTGAAATCTTTGACATTCTAGCTTCAGTATACCTCATGGCAGCAGCTGAATCACCATCTATGGAACCAAAGTTACCATGCCCATCTACCAGTAGGTAACGTATAGAAAAATCTTGAGCCATCCTTACCATGGTATCGTAAACAGCCGAATCACCATGGGGATGATATTTACCTAAAACATCACCGACAATCCTTGCTGATTTTCTATATGGTTTGTCAGGAGTCACTCCCAATTCATACATGGAATACAATACCCTTCGATGTACCGGTTTTAAACCATCACGCACATCTGGGATAGCTCTACTTACTATAACGCTCATGGCATAATCTATATAAGATTTTTTCATCTCGTCTTCTATATCAACGTCAATAATATTCTGCTCATTTACCCCATCCATAAGACATTCCTCTTTCTATCGTTGTTATATATCAAGGTTTTTAACCAATTTTGCATTTTGATGTATAAATCTCCGCCTTGGTTCTACCTTGTCACCCATGAGTGTAGTAAATATCTCATCGGCAGCAATGGCATCATCCATAGTAACCTTAAGAAGAGTTCTAGTACTTGGATCCATTGTAGTCTCCCAAAGCTGTTCCGGATTCATTTCACCAAGACCTTTATACCGCTGTATACCTATACCATCCCGTCCTATATCGTTCAATAGATTCTCAAGCTGTTCGTCACTATATACATAATGTTCTGCTTTCCCCTTCGCTATTTTATATAAAGGCGGCTGAGCAATGTATACATGCCCATTCTGTATAAGCGGTCTCATATATCTGTAGAAGAACGTTAAAAGCAAAGTCCTTATATGACTACCATCTACATCAGCATCGGTCATACATATTATCCTATGATATCTTAATTTACTTATATCAAATTCTTCACCTATACCTGCACCAAAGGCAGTTATCATGGCCTTTATCTCTTCATTTGCCAATATCTTATCAAGGCGGGTCTTCTCTACGTTTAAAATTTTACCTCTTAAAGGTAATATGGCTTGGAATTCCCTATCACGTCCTTGCTTTGCAGATCCGCCAGCAGAATCACCCTCTACTATAAATATCTCACTTTTAGCAGGATCCCGTTCGCTACAATCCGCTAACTTGCCTGGTAGTGAGGTACTATCAAGGGCACTCTTTCTTCTAGCTAGCTCCCTTGCCTTCCTAGCTGCTTCCCTGGCCCTTGAAGAGCTCAAAGCCTTTTCTATTATAATCTTACCTGAACTCGGATTTTCCTCCAAAAAGACTTCTAAGCCTTCACTTACTATATTTTCCACCAACCCACGTACTTCACTATTCCCTAGCTTTGTTTTAGTCTGGCCTTCAAACTGTGGGTTTAAAAGCTTTACGCTTATAACAGCTGTTAATCCCTCCCTTACATCCTCTCCAGAGAGATTTGATTCATTCTGCTTTATATAGTTATTTTTACGTGCATAGTCATTCATGGCACGGGTAAGGGCAGATCTAAAACCACTTAAATGGGTACCACCTTCATATGTATCTATATTATTTGCAAATGAATATACATTCTCCAGGTATGAATCATTATATTGCATAGCTACCTCAACCATTATGTCATCCTTTTTGCCGCTTATATATATTGGTTCTTTATGCAATACACTCTTGTTCTTGTTCAAATACTCTACAAATGATACTATGCCACCCTCATAATGTAGTTCCTTCTTTTGGCCATCCCTTTTATCTTCAAGTATAATTCTTATACCTTTGTTTAAAAATGCCAACTCCCTAAGTCGTTTTTTTAGTGTATCAAAATTAAAGTTGGTATCTTCAAATATAATTGGGTCTGGCTTAAATATAATAGTGGTCCCGGTTCTATCGGTATCCCCTATTATCTGAAGGGTAGATTTGGGCTTTCCACGCTCATATTCCTGGTGATGTATATGTCCCTCCCTCTCAATCTCTACTATTAGCCATTCAGATAGGGCATTTACTACAGACATACCTACACCATGCAGACCACCGGATACCCTGTATCCTTCACCACCAAATTTTCCTCCTGCATGCAGTACCGTCATTGCTACTTCGACGGCCGGCTTTCCCATCTTATGGTGCATACCTACAGGTATACCCCTGCCATCATCCATTACCTTTACTGAACAGTCTTCGTTTATACATACATATATATTGCTGCAATATCCGGCTAAGGCCTCATCTATACTATTATCCACTATCTCATATACTAGATGATGTAGTCCTTTTGGCCCGGTACTGCCTATATACATACCTGGACGTTTTCTAACGGCCTCAAGGCCCTCTAATACCTGTATATCATTTTCATCATAGTTATGTTTTGCCATATATATCTCCCTCTATTTTAAATCTTTTTCTCCTGATATGTTTTTTATAAAATCGCTACGCTTTAAAAGTGTAGTAGAAGATATTGGTGATATAAAAACAACTGGCTTTTTATCCACCTCAGATATTATAAAGGTCTTTGGCGGGTCATCAGATACCTTTCTTATAAAGCCTTCCTGTTTTGCTACCTGCAGAAATTCTTTATTTATAGGAGAAAAATTCATCGTATCTATATCAATTATTGCTATTATATCCTTTGTCCTTACCGTAGCATCGCCACCTAAATGCAATATCATATCACACCTCCATTTTGTATTGTAAATACCTGACCATTATCCAAATTCGCCTTAGGTATCCCCTTCAGGCTAGTGCTAGTTATAATTGTCTGTACATCTCCTATTATATCCAATAGCATTTCCTGACGATATTCATCCAATTCAGACATCACATCATCTAGAAGCAATATTGGATATTCGCCCGTTTCCCTATGCATTATTTCGATTTCTGATAGCTTTAGAGATAATACAGAGCTTCTCTGCTGACCTTGCGAACCAAATGTCCTTATATCTACATCATTTATAACAAACGCAAGATCGTCCCTATGGCATCCACTACTGGTAGTACCCCTCATTATATCAAAATCTCTATTTTTCTGTAATTGTTCAAAAAAATTATCCTTTATATGATCTACACCCTGATCTTTGTACTTTATGGACGATTTATAAAAAAATTCCAGATTTTCCGCCCCAAATGAAATATCCCTATGGATATGATTTGCAGATTCCATAAGCATCCTCACAAATTTATACCGTTCATTTATTATGTAGGCACCGGTATGGGACAGTTGTTCATCCCATACCGGCAATGTCTTTTTGAGGTTTGGTCTGATATTTATTTCTTTTAAAAGGTTATTCCTTTGAAGTAATATCTTATTATACTGCTGTAGATTATAAAAATAACGCGGTTTTATCTGGGATATCTCCATATCCATAAAACGACGCCGTTCAGCTGGGCCATCCTTTATAATCCTTAGATCTTCAGGAGAAAAAACTACGCTATTTAAATGACCCATAAGCTCTCCCATCCTTTTTATCTGAACACCGTTTATCTTTATTCTCTTTTTTTCTTGAAGATTTAGATATAGCTCTATTACACTAGTTCCTGATCTTTTTATAACCGTATTTTTTACATAGGACTGCCCCTTGCCCCATTTTATCAATTCCTTATCCCTAGGAGTTCTATAGGATCTCCCAGTTGAGCTCATAGATATCGATTCCAATATGTTGGTTTTACCCTGGGCGTTTTTGCCTATTAAAAGTATCAAATTGGAATTAAATGAAATATTGAGCTTCTCGTAGTTTCTAAAGTTTATCAGCGTCAGCTCCTTTAGGTACAAAATCTGCACTTCCTTCCCCAACCACTAAAAACTCTTCATAACCATCAACTCTTATCTTGTCCCCTACATATACCTTCTTTCCCCTTCTGTACTCCACACTACCATTTAAAGATACCAATCCCTGCTTAATTATTTCACTGGCCTCTGCTCCAGTTTGTACAATATTTGCCCATTTCAATAGCTGATTTAGCTTTATAAATGGGGTATGTATAGTAACTTTTTTCATGAGTACAACCTCACAGGCAACAATAGGTACGTATAGTTTTCCCCTTCAAGTGGTCTTATAACACAGGGATTTATATTGGTAGTAAAGTCCATGCATATCTCATCATCTTCTATAGCACGTAATATCTCCATCAAATACCGCCCGTTAAAGGCTATTTCTATATCATTTCCTTCTAGTATTACAGGTAATTCCTCATATGCCTGTCCTAGTTCCGAATTTGAGGTTATTATCATTTTATTATCATGCATAGATAATTTTATAAGATTATTATCACCATCTTTGGCTATCAGCGATGCTCTCTCTATACTATTATACAGTATTTTTGTATCCAATTTAACACGAATTTTATAATCCTGGGGTATAATTTGTTTGTAATTTATAAACTGCCCTTCCAATAATCGTGTTATTATTCTTGTATATCCCATATCGAAGAGGGCATGTCTATCTCCTATGGTTATACTAATTTTTTGGTCTGAGTTCCCAATTATTTTACTTATTTCATTTAATGCCCTTCCTGGAATTACCGCATTTATGTCGTTTGTTCCGTTACCTATACTGCCATTTCGCACTGCCAACCTATAGCCATCAAGACATGATATGGTCATTTTTTTATCATGAATTTCCAGCAAGGCCCCTGTATATATGGGTCTTGTCTCTTCAGAGGCAACTGCAAATATGGTTTGTTGGATCATATTCTTAAAGAGATCCTGCTCTATTTCCACAGGATTATGTTCTTCTATCCTTTCCATCTCTGGATATTCGTCTGGAGCAAGACCTTGTATAATTATACGAGAATTATAGCACTCGATCTTAACTGTATAATTATCCATGACAGTAATTTCCACATCTCCGTCGGGAAATTTTCTTATTATGTCAGCAAAAAGTCTTGCTGGTATTACTATGCTTCCTTCCTCTAAAGTTTTGCACTCTATGTAAGTTTCTATTCCCAATAGATCAAGACTCATTCCTATCATATTTACAACGTCTTTCATTGCTTTTATATAAATACCTTCCAAGATTGGAAGAGTGGTGCGGGGGGAAATGGCTTTTTGTACGGTATTTATCCCCTCCATAAGCTTTTTTTGTGTACAAATAAATTTCATCTTAACACCTCCGGAAGTTGTTGTATATTATTATATATAGATAGTAGTAGTAGTAGTAGGGGCTGTGGATTTGTGGATAATATGAGACAAGCATCATATATCCACAAGTAATGGTGTGGACTATATGTGGACAAGGTAGTTGATACAATATTGTTATCCACAAAACTGTCTAAAAACCCTACTTTTCCTGTATTTCTTTTGTAAGATCTTCTACCAGTCTTTTAATTTTTGTGTCATTCTTCATATCACCGGCAATTTTGTCGCATGCATGTATCACGGTAGTATGATCTCTCCCGCCAAAATCATCTCCTATCTTGGGTAAGGACATATCGGTTAATTGTCGACAAAGATACATGGCTATCTGCCTTGGATAAGCTATTGACCTGTTGCGTTTTTTGGATTTAAAATCATCGATCTTTAATTTAAATCTATCTGCAACTATCTCTTGTATAAGGGCGCTTGTGATCTCTTTAGGTTTATTATTTGCTATTATATCCCTTAAGGCTTCTTCAGCTACCGATATATCAAGTTTATTATTATTTAGGGATGAAAAGGCCACTATACGTGTCAAGGCGCCTTCTAGCTCCCTTATATTTGATTCTATTTTTTTTGCTATAAACAGCAGTATTTCATCATCTATCTCTATATTTTCTAGTTCTGCTTTTTTCTTTAAAATAGCCACCCTAGTTTCAAGGTCGGGAGGCTGGATATCGGCTATTAATCCCCATTCAAAACGGGAGCGTAATCTATCTTCCAAGGTGGGTATTTCCTTTGGAGGACGATCGCTCGATATTATTATCTGCTTATTAGCCTCATGTAGAGAGTTAAAGGTATGGAAAAACTCTTCCTGGGTTCTTTCCTTTCCTGCTATAAATTGTATATCATCTATTAAAAGTACATCATTATTTCTGTATCTATCGCGAAATTCGGCATTTTTATCGTCTCTTATGGAATTTATAAGCTCGTTTGTGAATTTTTCTGAAGATACGTACATTACACGGCTTTTTGGATTTTGAGCCAAAATAAAATGGCCTATGGCGTGCATAAGATGCGTTTTGCCAAGGCCGACACCACCGTATATAAAGAGCGGGTTATATGCCTTGGCGGGAGCTTCTGCTGCTGCGAGGCATGCGGCATGGGCAAAACGGTTGCTGTTTCCTATTACAAACGTATCAAAGGTATATTTTGGATTCAGCATGCAGTTTATATCCGGACCGTTTTCATCATTTTTTTTATTGTCCAAATACTTATCCACATCGGATGATAATATAAATATAATATTATATGGTTTGGAACATACTTGTTTTATAGCATTTGCTATAAGGCTAGTATACCTGGTCTCCAATATACTTTTTGTAAAATCATTTGGAACGCATAGAATAAGGTCATCATCTTTTGAAGTAATGGGTTCTATGGTTTTTATCCAAGTATCAAAACTAACATCGGTCAGCTCGCCTTTTATAACCTCCAATGCCTCTTGCCAGATTTCTTGAATTTGCTTGTCCATGGAAAAACCTCCTAAAAAATAGCTGACATTTGATATTGTTGCCACTTTATACAATTTAAAACTTAAAAATATGGATAAAATATTCACAGTTAAAGAAAAATTAATCTACATTATCAACAGTGGATAAGACCGTTTACAGTGGCAATCTTAAAGTAGTACTTGAAGTTATACACAGAGTTATCCACAGTTTGTGTATAACTCTAAATTTTTTCCTACTATATTATAATAGATAAGTTATCAACAGTAAATATATAATATCAAATAATCTGTGGATAATCAATGCAAAACCATTGATTTTCTTGACAGTGGATAACATTTTCGCTTATAATACTATAGTAATGAAAAGGGTGTGAATAATTTTTTTCATATATAGAATAATTGAAAGGAGGGCCATCATGTTAAGGACATATCAGCCTAATAATAGAAAAAGAAAAAAGGACCATGGCTTTAGAAATAGAATGAGTACAAAGAGTGGTAGAATGGTCATAAAAAGAAGAAGGAAAAAGGGTAGAAAAGTATTGACAGCATAAGGCCGCTTCTTAAGTGGCCTTTTCTACCATTGTTATAGCCTGGAGGTAGGTGAGTGGATAAAAAATATAAATTGACCAAAAATGCAGAATTTGCACGCCTTTATAAGAGGGGCAAGGCTGTATCAAACAAGGTATTAGTACTTGTATATGGGAAGAATAGATTGGGATACAGTAGAGTAGGTTTTTCTGTAAATAAAAAGTTTGGAAATGCAGTGCAGAGAAATAGGATAAAAAGACAATTGAGAGAGATATATAGATTGAATTGCGAATCGGTAAGATCTGGATTTGATATGGTGTTTATAGTGAGAAAAAATGCACATGGAGCTGATTATTGGACGCTTGAGGAAGGTTTGTTAGAATTAATAAAGAGGGCTCGATTGTTAAAATGAAAAAGTTTTTTATATTTTTAATAAAATTTTACCAAAGGGCAATTTCTCCTGGATTACCAAGGAACTGTAGATTTTATCCTACTTGTTCCCAATATGCAATTGAGGCCATAGAGAAGTATGGCGCAACTAAAGGACTGTGGTTGGCTATGAAAAGAATATCAAAATGTCACCCATTCAACCCTGGTGGGTACGATCCTTTACAATAAAATATGGGGGTAACGATTATATGAATTTTACCATACTAATGTTGAATATGATGTTAAAAGGTGCACAGAGCTCTAAAGGCGGTTTTTGGGCTGGATTTGTAGGGTTTTTAAGCAGTATATTAGAAGGAATATACCATATAATTCCCAATTATGGAGTAGCAGTTATAATTTTTACAGTATTAATAAGATTGGTACTTTTGCCATTGGATTTGAAATCTAAAAAATCCATGCAAAAGATGAATGAAATACAGCCTGAAGTAGATAAAATAAACCAAAAATACAAAAATGATCCGGAAAAGCGCAACAAGAAGACTATGGAACTTTACCAAAAAAACAAGATAAATCCTGCTGGAGGTTGTTTGCCAGTACTTATACAATTTCCCATATTAATTGCGATGTTTTCAGCATTAAGGCGCATTTCAGACGCACAGATTGCACAAAATGCAGTACAGAGTTTTCTTTGGATAAAGAATATATGGGCTCCGGATTCTCCAATGGTAGATATATTTGGAAAAAGAATAGCTTTTTTTACAGGAAATTGGAATGGTCTTTTTATATTGCCATTGTTAGCAGGGATAACATCATATTATCAAATACAACTTACCAATAAGCAAAATACCAACGCACAAGCTAATGAGCAAATGGGTATGATGAATACTATAATGCCCATTATGTCCATATGGTTTTGTTCCATGTACACTTCCGCATTTAGCTTATAT
Organism: Xylanivirga thermophila; assembly: GCF_004138105.1. NCBI lineage: Bacteria > Bacillati > Bacillota > Clostridia > Caldicoprobacterales > Xylanivirgaceae > Xylanivirga > Xylanivirga thermophila. The sequence continues at coordinate 28,225 of NZ_RXHQ01000029.1, forward strand.
TGGGTTGCGTCCAATATTTTTCAGATAGTCTACATGATTATTTATGATAGAAAAAATAATAAGGAAAAAGAAAACACAGTGGTGAAAGAGGGTGCCAATAAGTGAGAAGTGTAGAAGCGACGGGCAAATCGGTTGATGAAGCCATTCTTATGGCAGTTGCCCAGCTAGGTGTTCAGCGTGATATGTTGGATATTGAAGTTTTGGAGGAACCTACTAAAGGAGTATTAGGGATTTTTGGCAGAAAGGATGCTAGAATTTGTGCCACTGTAAAAAGAACAGCAGCAGATTTTTGTAAGGATTTCTTAAATGGATTATTGGATAATATGAATATAGAAGCTAATATAAGTACTAGGGAAACGGATCGGGAAATATATATAGAGATTACAGGCGAAGATATGGGAATTTTGATTGGATATAGGGGAGAAACACTAGATGCACTTCAATATTTAGTAAGTTTGGCAGTAAATAAGGAAATCAAGGAATATAAGAGAATAGTATTGGATACAGAGGGTTATAGAAACAAACGGGAAGAAACACTCAAAAGGCTTGCCAAAAAATTAGCCTATAAGGTTCAGAAGAGTAAAAAGGATATAGTACTGGAACCTATGAATCCCTATGAAAGGCGCATAATACATTCGACTTTGCAGAATCATCCATATATAACAACATACAGTCAAGGTGATGAACCGTATAGAAGAGTGGTAATAGCATTAAAATAGGAATGATAAACCCAGTAGCGATACTGGGTTTAAATATATAAAAAAGGTGATAGGATCATGTATGACGATGCTCAGACTATTGTAGCAATAGCCACACCTCCAGGAGAGGGTGGAATAGGCATAGTAAGGATGAGTGGAAATTTGGCCCTGCCCATTATAAAAGAGATTTTTAGGACGGCTTCGGGTAAAAAGTGTATAGATATAAAAAATAGATATTTTTATTATGGACATATAGTGGATAAACGGGGCGAAATAATAGATGAAGTGCTCATGGTATGTATGATGGCCCCAGGTTCCTATACAAGGGAAGATGTGGTGGAGATACACTGTCATGGTGGGATGATACCACTTACCCAAATATTGAGATTAACAATAGATAATGGCGCTCGCCTGGCCCAGCCAGGGGAGTTTACAAAGCGTGCCTTTTTAAATGGCAGGTTGGACCTTGCGCAGGCTGAAGCTGTTATGGATCTCATATCTGCAAAATCTGATCAAGCTGCAAAGGCTTCCTTAAACCAGATGGAAGGAGTATTGTCAAAACGCATTCAGGAGATAAGATCTAACATTTTAGATATATTGGCACATATAGAGGCAAGTATAGATTATCCAGAGGAAGATATTGATGATGTATTGTCCACACAACTAAGGGAAGAATTATCCGAAACAAACAATGATATACAAAACCTTTTAGACGGTGCTAAGTCTGGTAAGCTCATAAGACAAGGTATAAGCACTGTGATAGTAGGGAAACCGAATGTTGGAAAGTCATCCCTTTTGAATGCCATGGTAAGGCAAAACCGGGCGATAGTTACTGATATTCCAGGTACTACTCGGGATATAATAGAAGATTATATAACAATTCGCGGTATCCTTGTAAAATTAATAGATACTGCAGGAATTCGTGAAACAGAAGATGTGGTGGAAAAAATAGGGGTGGAGAGATCCCGTGAGAGTATAGAAATGGCAGACCTTGTTATATTGATGTTTGATGCTTCTGTTCCATTGGAGCAAGGGGATATGGATATACTACGATATGTCAAGGATAAAAATGTGTTGGTACTGGTGAATAAGATAGATAAACCTATAATGATTGATGTGGAGTATATAAAAAAGGCATTGCCAGGGCATACCATAATAGAAACATCCCTCTCTAGTGGTGAAGGTATAGATAAAATAGAGGAATATATATACAATATGGTGTTTTCAGGGCAAATTACTGCCAATGATGAGATTTTTGTAACAAATGTGCGTCACGAGGAATCCTTATTTGATTCTAAAAAGCATATATTAGATGCAATTGATGCAATTGACAAAGGTGTACCCCTTGATCTTGTATCCATAGATATAAGGGAAGCATGGGAAAAATTAGGTTTTATTACCGGGGAAACCATATCTGAAGATTTAATTGATAGAATTTTTTCTAAATTCTGCTTAGGAAAGTAGGAATGTATATGGAGTTTTATGCAGGCGAATATGATGTAGTGGTTATAGGTGCTGGACATGCTGGGTGCGAAGCTGCCCTAGCGGCAGCCAGATTAGGATATAGGGTGGCTGTTTTTGCCATATCTCTAGATTCTGTAGCTATGATGGCTTGTAACCCTTCAATAGGTGGTACTTCCAAGGGCCATTTAGTAAGGGAGATTGATGCATTAGGTGGACAGATGGGTCTTAATATAGATGAAACTTTTATACAGATACGCATGCTAAATACTGGTAAAGGGCCTGCAGTACATTCACTAAGGGCACAAGCGGATAAAAAACGCTATCAGGCAGTTATGAAGCAAACCCTGGAACGTCAGAATAATCTTCATTTGATGCAGGGTGAAGTTGTGGAGATACGTACCAAGGGTGACAGGGTAGATGGGGTGCTTTTAAGCACAGGCCAGTATTATACCTGTCGGACAGTTATAGCGGCTACAGGAGTATATTTAAAATCCCGAATATTCATTGGAGAATTTTCACAAAATAGTGGACCGTCAGGACTATTTCCTGCAAATGGTCTATCACGATCATTGATGGAGTTAGGTTTTAATCTTTTGAGGTTTAAGACAGGAACTCCCGCCAGGGTGAATAAAAACAGCTTGGATTTTTCGAAGATGGCAGAGCAGCCCGGAGATGAGATAATAATCCCCTTTTCATTTACGCATGATACCCTTGAGAGGGAACAGGTGCCATGTTGGCTGACCTACACAAATGAGAATACCCATGAAATAATACGGGAGAATCTCCATAGATCACCTTTATACGGTGGTATGATAGAGGGGGTAGGACCTAGGTATTGCCCTTCAATAGAAGACAAGGTGGTTAGGTTTAAGGACAAGAAGACCCATCAGATATTCATAGAACCAGAAGGGCTTGATACGGATGAGATGTATGTGCAGGGTTTATCGTCGAGTTTACCGGTGGATGTCCAGATGAAATTGTATAAAACTGTACCGGGGCTTGAAAATGTGCAGATAATGAGGCCGGCATATGCAATAGAATATGATTGTATACAGTCTACGCAGTTAAAATTATCCTTGGAGAGTAGACATATCAACGGGTTGTTTTTTGCCGGGCAGATAAACGGTAGTTCGGGATACGAAGAGGCAGCAGCCCAAGGGTTGATTGCAGGAATAAATGCAGTACAATATATAAAGGGTGAGCCACCGGTGATACTTCATAGATCTGAGGCTTATGCAGGGGTTTTAATTGATGACTTAGTAACAAAGGGCACCAATGAGCCATATAGGATGATGACATCCAGGGCAGAGTATAGGCTGCTTTTAAGGCAAGATAATGCAGATATGCGCCTAACTGAAATAGGTCATAATATAGGGCTTATAGACGATAAAAGGTATTCTACCTATATGAAAAAACAGGAGAATATACAAAAAGAAATAGATAGACTAAAGGGTGTAGTATTCGGGCCTACAGAAGAAGTATTAAATTATTTAGATAAAAAAGGTAGCTCTCTAATAAAGAGTGGTATAACTGCTTTTGACCTATTAAAAAGGCCGGAAATTATCTATAGAGATATAGAGTATCTAGATCCTAATGTACCTAGTCTGTTGAGACAGGAAAAGGAAGAGGTACAGGTACAGATAAAATATGAAGGATATATAAAAAAGCAATTAAGGCAGGCTGAACAGTTCAAAAAAATGGAAAATAGGTTTTTGCCAGATAATATAGATTATGCAAATATCAAAGGGCTTAGGATAGAGGCACAGCAAAAGCTGAATAAAATAAAGCCCCATTCAGTAGGACAGGCCTCCCGTATATCTGGGGTATCTCCGGCAGATATATCCGTTTTGCTTATATATTTGGAAAAGATGAAAAGGGGAAATGTAAATGACTGATATGTCGCTACTTGTAAATGGTCTTGATAGATGGAACATCCATATGGATATGGAGGATATACAAAAATTTGAGAAGTATATGGATATTATGCTCGAATACAACAAAAGGATGAATTTGACGGCGATAACTGATCCAGAAGACATAATAGTTGAACATTTTTTAGATAGTCTTTCAATATTGAATACGGGTATATTATCTAAAAACTCATCTATAATTGATGTGGGAACTGGTGCTGGATTTCCAGGAATACCTATAAAAATAGCCCTTCCAAATACTAAAATGATACTTTTGGATTCACTTAAAAAGCGAGTAGATTTTTTGGATCATATAGTATCTACATTGGAGCTTAAGGAGATAGGGGCAATACATGGGCGTGCAGAAGAGATGGGCCGTATGGTTGAACATAGGGAGATGTACGATATGGCCTTTTCAAGGGCAGTAGCTCCTCTTAATGTACTTTTAGAGTATTGTATACCCTTTGTTAAGGTAGGAGGCTATTTCGTGGCTTATAAAGGTCCTGGGGCATATGAGGAAATTGAAGGAGCACAAAACGCATTAAAGATTTTAGGTGCAGAGGTACAAAGGGTTTTTGATGTGGATTTGCCCTATTCAGAAAAAACACATAAATTAATAATAGTACAAAAAAAGACAAAAACCCCCAAAAGATTTCCAAGAAATCCGGGAAAACCCAAAAAATCTCCATTATAATTGATAAAAACCAATGCTTTTTATTATAAAATGGAGGAAAAGATAGAATAACCGAGCTAATATGTGATACAAAAAAATATTTAAAAAAATCGCCCCAAAAAGAAGGAATTTAAAAATATTTGGAGAAATATATATACATTACTATTTGGAGGCGATACTATGATTTGGTTAAGAGAATTTCAGAATACTGTAAAACCAAAAAAGGTTACTGTTAAAAGGGTAGAAGAGATTCCAGTAGAACAGATAAAGCCCAACCCGTATCAGCCGAGAAAAAGTTTTTCTGAAAAGGGATTGGAGGAATTATCTCAATCTATAAGGGAATATGGAGTTATACAGCCTATTACTGTTAGACGTACCGCCTCAGGGGGATATGAACTCATCGCAGGGGAAAGGAGATTACGGGCTAGTAAAATGGCTAATATGGAATCTATTCCTGCCATAATAATTGACAGCTTTGAAAAGGATTCTGCCATTATTGCCATGATAGAAAATCTTCAAAGGGAAAATCTTCATTATATAGAAGAGGCTAAAGGCTATGCAAGCCTTATAGATGACCATGGTTTTACACAAGAAGCACTGGCTAAAAAATTGGGTAAGAGTCAATCAACTATTGCAAATAAGCTTAGACTTCTAAAATTACCTGATGAAATAAAAGAAATTATTATAAGCAATAATTTAACAGAACGGCATGCTAGGGCCCTTTTGCGCTTACCGGATCAGGAACTTCAACTTAAAGCAGTTCAAACCATAATAAAAAAAGAATTAAACGTTAAGGAATCAGAGGAATTTATCCAGAGAATGATGGATGATATACATAAGACTGAGGAAAAGAACTGTCAAAAAAAGAAGTTTGTAAAAACTCCTGGTGATGTGAGAATTTTTGTAAATACCATAAAGAATGCTGTAAATATGCTAAAAAATTATGGCTTGTCACCTCAGTTTACTCAAATAGACAATGGTGATAGTATAGAGATTACAGTAAAAATCCCAAAAGGCTGAAAAGCCTTTATTTTTATAGCTTCCCAATTATCAGCAGTATGCCTATTATAACGAATGCAATACCAGCTCCTGTTTGTATATAGTTTGCAGGTATTAACTTCGTTAAAAGGTTTCCTAAAATTACTCCCATAAAAGAGGAACAGATAAGGGCAAGACTGGATCCTAAGAATACCGGCCATATATGATTTGACTTAGCCGCCATAAGCATGGTGGCTAATTGAGTTTTATCGCCTAATTCTGCAAGAAATATGAGAATAAAAGTACTAAAAAAAAGTTTTATCATAAAAAAAACCTCCTAATTTATCCATTCAAAAACAAGGCTCTAACATAGTATATTTAATATCCATATAAAATATTATATATAAATTAAAGCTACAATTCATATTATAAATCAATATTGATAGCGTCAATTTACTGTAGGGAAAAGAAGAATAGATAACATCCTGGGATATTTTTACTTAAAGTTACAGTTCCCATATATTCAGATGACTGTTTGGTATTATAGTTTTATCTACACCATTAA
>NZ_RXHQ01000030.1 GCF_004138105.1 Xylanivirga thermophila
ATCACTACAATATGCGTTTCTCAACGTTCAATTTTATTTCTTTTACAAAATCAGCCGTAGCATCTCGATATATTCCAGTTTTAGGTTAGCCTTAACTATTTCCAATTCTTTTTCGAGAGGCTACAGTGCTATAAAAAAATGAAAATATAAATGATGTAATAACAACCATTAAATAATGCACAATACTGTTATCTATCAAAAGCCAGCTAAGATCTGTTAATTTTGCAAAACCTCTAACTAAAATGATAAAAAAGGGATGGACTAAATAAACACACATGGAAACCTTCCGTAGGATTTTTTTACTTCTACCCTGCCATAAAAGCACTAACTGAAATAGAAAGTACATACACGGCAAGAGCATAAAATACATACTATCATGACGTTGTAATGAAAAATTATTGAGACACAGCCCCTCCGACAGCAAAAGTATAGTTGATACTATCAATCCCATAACATGCTTTTTTACATGTACCCTTTTATTGCTTTTTCCTATCATCCCTCCAAGGAAAAGAAATATGGGAGCAAAAAAGATACCATTTCTTGTATAATCGGAAAATTTAAAGATTAAATCATAGGATGACTTTAAAAACGGTATTTTTTGCGCTATTCCATAATAGCTGTCACCAAAAAGTCCTACAACATAAAGCATTACAGTAATATAAAATACGTTTTTTGGTTTGCACATTTTTAAAAGAACATATACAATCCCAACACCCATGATAACCGCTGGTAGATACCACAGATGATAAAATGTACCATCAAACACAACATCCTTTATGATTTTTGGAAATAACGAGGTATCGTTAAAATAGCCGGCATAAATATTAACAGGTAAATATAACAATATGGCTATAGCATAGAGTCTTAAAACTTTTTTGAAAAATCGTATTAGGTTATCCCTAGGGCCTGTTTTTCCTATATATTGCGGCAATAGAAAAAATCCTGTCGTCATAAAGAAAAAGGGTACTCCAATACGGGCAATTATGCGTGTAAAGACAAAATCAGCTGTATCATTTACAGAAGATAATGGTGAAGTATGAATAGCTATAATGAGCATGGCAGCAATAACCCTAAAATAATCAATTCCTTCATATTCCTTTGTTTTATACATTCCCTTTACCTCCATAGCGTCATGATAAAACCATCTACATTATTTCCTGATATTTGGCAATAGGTATCATCTGGCAATTCAACGACCGTTACAGATGATGCAGACGCTTTTATATAGCAAACTTCAAGGGATTGTGTACCACTTTGTATTGTCAGATGCCGCCCCTCATAGGGAGCTTTTTTTGTATAATCAATATACTCCTCTAGGGTAATGCCATTCTTTTGCATAATCAGGGAGTGGGGATATCCAACATAACGGAAGTGCCACGGCTCGCAGGCAATACCTGTAATTAATTCTTTATCCTTTGGGTAGCGTTCTATAAACCCATATTGTGCTGATTTTTCTCGAAATCTTTGGCAGATTCCGGTATAAGGAAAATCAGGACGTATGAAATCTATATTGGGCTTGTTTTCCCCTAAATCAATTGCTAATCCGGTTTGATGTTCACTGCAATTGGGAAGCGCTACAAATTTCGAAGTAAAATCTACACCATTTTCCCTTATTGAATCTTTATATATTTTTTCTTGTTCTTGTAATGTCCTGTATCCACTAACAGGAACAATTTCATCTGTACAATTTAATGCCTGCATAAGCTTTGAAAGCATTATAACGGCTCTAGATTCTAAAAGAATATCAGTACAATTTATATCAATAGGGGTAAAAAATTTTTGATTGTCCTTTGTAACAATGGGGTAATTTTTATTTACAAGTATAAGATTACCCTTATGAATAGCTTCCTTTTCTAATATGATCCTTTTCATTCTTCCGTTGCCAACCTTATCAATTTTTCTATGATTTCCTCAAATGATAGGCCTACACCCTTAAGCATATTTGGATAACGGCTATGTGCAGTAAAACCGGGGATCGTATTTACCTCATTAAAAACAATCTCTCCACTTGGAGTTAAAAACATATCTACTCTGGCAAAACCACGACAACCTAAAGCCCTATATATAATCATAGCTGTTTGCTTGATACGTTCCGCTGTCTTCATATCAATTCTTGCTGGCATATGGATTTTAGAACTTTTTAGCGTATATTTCTCTGTATAATCAAAAAAGCCCTGTGACAATTCTATCTCGTCTACTTCGCCAATAGTTAAGTCATCATTACCTAATATAGCGCATCCAACCTCAAATCCATCAATACTCTCCTCAATTATAACTTTTTCATCATGTTCAAAAGCAGTTTTAACAGCTTCAGCCAGATCTTCTTTTTGGTATACTTTTGTAATACCAAATGATGAACCAGCCCTTACTGGTTTTACAAATAACGGATATGAAAGATACCTTGTTTTGCTTAATAACTCTTCAGAATCCATGCCATTTTTAATAACAATGGAAGAAGGTATTTTAATCCCTGCTGATTTAACCACAGTATGTGCAAGCTCCTTATCCATACATAATGCTGAACAAAGGGTATCACAACCAACAATAGGGATACCAGCAAGCTCAAGCAACCCTTGCACTGTACCATCTTCACCATTTTTACCATGTAATATTGGAAATGCTGCATCTATCCTTGTAATCTTAAAACTATCTTCATAAAACTCAATCAGCCCATGATCCTCCCTATTGGGGGAAATAAAAGCAGGCTTACATTCTCCGGTTGCAAACCATGTATTATCCTGAATTCTTTCCGGATCACCATAATACCTAAACCACTCGCCTTGTCTTGTAATTCCAATTAAAACACCCTCATACAACTCATGATTAAGATGTTTAATTACTGCATATGCAGATTGAATTGATACATCATACTCAGTGGAACATCCACCAAATAGAATTGCGATTTTTTTCCTATTTTCTTCTTTTTCATACATATCTAAATATTCCTCCTTTAAAACATATAATGCCTATCCAACTCGTCAATTTTATTTTAACGAAGTTGGATAGGCCATGTTTTAAGTTTACATTATAAACATCTTAATATTTTTTATAAACATCTTAAGATTTTCTTATGAAATAGAGTTATATTGTTCTATTATCCTTTTTCCATTATAATTAAGATAATACTTTTCTCGGAGGGCTTTGATATGCGAAGGGTTATCATTTTTATATGTATAATAGTGTTTGCACTTTCCATATTCCAAATATCAAGGTATATTGTAGACTCTAAAAAGACCAATGATCTATATGGAAAAACTGCAAAGATATATGATGAAGGCAAAAGGGATATAAAAAAGTTAGAAAAAATAAACGATAATATCATATGCTGGATTAATATCCCCGGTACTAAGATAAACTACCCCGTAGTGAAGGGGGAAGATAATTCCTATTATCTTAATCATGATATAGATGGAAATGAAAACAGACATGGTGCAATATTTATGGACTATAAAAATAATCCTAAAGATGATAAAAACATTATAATATATGGTCACCATATGAAGGATGGCACCATGTTTAAGGATCTTGTGAAGTTCAAGGATAAGACATTCTTTGATAAAAATAGGTTCATATATGTAGATATGTATGATAAAAAGATCCCATATGAGATCTTTTCAGTATATATAACAGACGCATATGATCCATATACCCAGATATCTTTTAAGGATGGCAATGACTACTCTAATTTTTTTAACAGGATAAAGGAAAAGTCCCTTTTCCCGTCAGATGTTGAATTTTCGGAAAAAGAGACTATTTTAACCCTCTCTACCTGCACGTATGAATATAATGATGCCAGGCTGGTTATACACGCCCGATCCACAGAATAATATGTATTATCTTTTATCCAGTGACTCCGGAGGAATTTCATATACCTTGAGCCTCCTTTTATATCGCTCAAGCACGTTTATCACATCAGGACCTAGGTAATACAAAAATATCACATTTCCCAATGCATGCAATGTATCAAACCAAAAGCTTGATGCATAGGTCGCTATAAATGACTTTAGATTCAATGGATACACAAAGGTTACCCAGTGCCATATATTCATTATCCAGCCAAAGAGATATCCCCATATGGCACCTATTACGGAAAGGGTAAACCTGTCCCCCCTCCCGCCTATCCTCTTATACATCCCCCCCGTTACACCCATAAGACCCCAGCATATCATCTGCCACAAAGTCCATGGGCCTTGACCTAAGAATATATTAGAGGATACTGCTGCCAAAGCACCCACTGCAAAGCCTGTAACAGGACCGAATACATAACCAGATATAATCACCAGAAAAGAAGTAGGCTGAACACTTGGAATAGCTGCAAAGGGTACCCTTCCAAGGCCTGCTAGGGCCGATAGATTGGCAACCAATGCGATCTCCTTAGGCGACATGCGCCTCTTTTCATATAGTATAAAAAATCCTCCGATGGACAACCCTATGACAAAAAGACTAATAAATGACCATGTTCTACTATTCATCTATATACGCCCCTTAGCATCTATCTGTCTTAATACGCCCCTTAGCATCTATCTGTCTTAAAACGCTTATGCCCTCATCAGCTGTTATGGCATCAGGACTTATATCCCTAAAAAGCCTTGCCGTCTGAGTTGAATAATAGAATGAGCTGCCTAATATATCATGAATTTCCCCATCAGCTACTATACTGCCATCGGCCATTATGATGGCCCGTGTTGCAATCTTTGCTGCAAACTCCATGTCATGGGTTACCATAATTACACCCTTACCATCCTCTACAAAGCCATCTATTATACTGCACAAAGCCTCCTTCACTATCCCATCCATACCCCTTGTTGGCTCATCCATTACAACTATTGATGGATTAGACACCATTACAGTTCCTATGGCTACCCGCTGCCTTTCACCACTTGATAGATCCCTAGGATTTACATCCCGGTACTTATATATATGGAGCTTTTTTAGCATTTCATCTATCCTGCCATCATCCTTTATTCCCTTTAAATCAAGGGCAAACAATAGCTGGTCATATACGGTATTTGAAAACAGATAGTCATTTGGATTCTGGGATATGTACCCAACATCCCCATATGTTCGGATGCTACCCCGTTTAGGCTTTAATATACCTGATATGAGCTTTAGCAATGTAGTCTTTCCAGTACCGTTCTCACCAAATATGGCTGATACTTCGACGCTATGGAATGTAAAGTTTAGATCCTTCACGGAAAAATCTCCATCTGGATAGGCATAATTAACCCTTTTACCCTCTACCAGTATATCGCCCCTGATATTAGGTTTTTCATTCGATATGGAAGGTTTACACTTTACAGAAGGCATTTTCTTTATAATTTCCCTGCCTTCCTTTATATTTATGGGTATAGAGTCCATATTCGCCCCTCTAAATATATTAGATACGGGTGGCATAAAATATTTAAGCCTATCATCATGCCACGCCACAGCGCTTCTGGGAGTACCATCAAACACTATACTGCCACCATCCATTACGAGCATCCTATCTGCCATATCAAAACACCTCTCTATGCGCTGCTCCGAGAGTATTACTGTTATACCCCATTCCCTATTCAGCCTATATATATAGTCCAAAATCTCATTTGCAGCAATTGGATCTAATTGGGATGTGGGTTCATCCAATATGAGCACCTTTGGATGCATTGCAAGGACGCCTGCTAAAACCACCTTTTGCTTTTGACCACCTGATATTTCAAAAATGCTCCTATCCTTTATAGTGGTAAGGTTAAGCATGGCCATACTTTCAGCTGCCCTCTGCCTCATCTCGTTTAGGGGCACACCTAGGTTTTCCATGCCAAAGACCACCTCATGTTCCACCACAGTCATGCATACCTGTGTTTCAGGATCTTGAAACACCATGCCTATCTCCCATGGCAACTTAGATTTATCCCATTCCCTCAACTCCCTATCCCTATACCTTATACTCCCTCCTATCCTGCCACCGTAAAAGTCTGGCAACAAACCGGCCATGGTCTTTAGAAGGGTGGACTTACCACACCCCGAGCGCCCTGCTAAAAATACAAACTCCCCCTCATCTATGGAGAGAGTTATATCATCAAGTGCCCTATAGGCCCGTTCCGGATAATAGTATATTAAATTCTGTATTTTAAATATCTGCAATATCTCCACCCCCATCCCATAAAGGCCGGTATAGACAGCCCTATCAATAGATTTATATAGACATGTATATTCTGTTTAAATGAAACTATTTTACCAAGGCGTGGATAATACCTATAAAAAATCCCTCCACTCCTTGCCAGTATAATAAAGCTTATAATCGCCCATATGGAGGAGGCTAAAACTACAGTATCCCGCATCCTCCACCTGTATGTAAAATATCGGCTTCTTCCGCCACTGCCGTAGCCCCGCGCCTGTATGCTCTCCGCAATTGATAAGCTATCCTCTATGGATGACATAAAGATCACCTTTATAATAGGTAACCTATTTTTTACGGTGCCTTTATATCCCTTACCATCTATATCGAGTCCCATAACCGACATGACCTCACCTACCCTATTTGACAGCTGTGCCAAGTAGGGTATAGTTTTGGTAGTCATGGACACTAAAAGGGCGGACCTTGGAAAAATCAAAGCCATGTATGATAATAGGGCATCTGGATTCATTGATTTATTCTGGAGTATAAAGACAGATAAAACACCTGATAATCTTATACCCATCATCAATGCATATATTAAGGCTTCAAGTGATATCTGTAACCTTCCAAATACGGGTATATTAGGCCCACGCCATATGATGGTCCTGCCATTTTTATTTGTAAGGCAGTTTATGATGATAAAGATGAGGGTCATCCTTAATATAAAGGCAAAACTATCCTTTATATCACCCACTGCACCTACAGATATGACAGACAACACTGTTATTATGAGGACAGTGCATAATATAACCGGATGATTGGATATGATCGTTATGGAAAACAGTGTCAGGATATATATGATAAGTGCTATAGGATGTATCTTTTGAAAAAAGAAATCTCCCGGCTTAAATATAAACATATTACCCTTCCTGCTTGAGAGGAAGTGCTATAAAGTCGCCATCATAATATATGGCTCCCGCCTTATTTTTTAACTTCTCAGGCTTATCTATAACATCTTCTATGATATTTTTTAATACATTCCCGTCCATTGCGGTAAAGAGCCACACAGGGTTTGCACCCATTCCCTGACCGGACACTAAAACTGCACCTGCATCTTTTTTATATATCTTTTTATTAGACTCTGATATATCATATCCTGTAATGCCCTGTTCACCTATTTCAGCAAACCACCCGGTCTTTTGTCTGTTCTTCATTATACCCTGCCAGTAAGCTTTGGACATAATACTGCTTACCGTATCTATTACGATGTACATATTGTCATCCACATTTAAATCCCCTGCTTCATATGCCTTTAGCCCTATATCCTTGCCGCCTTGTTTTTCCAGGTAATTCTTTAGCTCTAAGGCCTCCGCCTTAAATGCATCACCGTATAAGATGGTAACCTTAGGATCCTCGTCTCCAAATCCGTTTATAAAAGGTTGGGGAAAACATCCACACACTGCAGGGGTAAATGTGGTATCATCCCACGAATGGTAATCCCACCATATTACATCTCCTGATTTTAGCATATATTCCCCCGCGCCTGTATTTGACATTATGCCGTTTATAAAATAAAACCAATCATTCTTTTGCCTATCCTTTTCCTTTGCGCCTGTAAAGCCCGATTTTAACCCCTCTATGGCATTTACAAAACCGCCACCATATGCAACCTCAACTTCTAGATTGTCCATTAATACATCAAGGGCCGATGAATCCTTATCCAGCTTTACCGATTCATCGAATATTACCTCTTCACCAAAGTTTTGAGTAACCCGCAAGTTAACTTCCATATGATTGTAATTTGACCCATTGTATGAACATCCTAAAATAGTCATGCATAATATAAGAATAAGGATCAGACAAATTCTCTTTGCTTTTTTCATCTTCATTCCCTTCTCACATTATAAACAAGGGGCACCAAAAGGTACCCCTATTATTTTATCTTGTAGACATTTTCCTCTTCTTACCATAAATTGGATACATTAATATAGCTGCAGACATTACTGCCAATAGCATATATAGATATATGCCCTTATCTCCCGTCTTAGGACTCTTAGTCCCTGTTTTATCCTTTTGATTTGCATCTGTATTTATATCCTCATTTACCTTTTCGGTCTTTTTATCTTCCACCTTATCCTGATCCTTATCTAGGTCTTTATCCCCTTTTGGTACTGACTTAGTAATGCCTAAGCTATTCCATACCGTTTTGCCATTTTTTAAGTCATTAAGGGCGATAAATGCCTGAGATGTGGCCATTCCGTTTGATTTTTTAGGATCTAGCACATAGGAAAAAGCACCATCATCCAGCATAAATCTTGCCAATGCATCTAACATGGTATTGCTGTCTTTTATCCATGCATCGGATAATACATCCTCTCCTACCGCAACAAGGCCTGATATAACGGTAGCTACGCTGTTTGCATTGTCATTACCCCAAGATGCAAAACCCCCTGTAGGCAACTGAGTTTCCTTTAGATAATCCAATGCCTTTTTTATTGTCCCTTCTACACCTTTAACTTCCCTATGATTTGAAAGGGCAACAAGTGCCATACCTGTCATATCCGGATCCCCTGCTGCCTCAGGCGTATTATCTTCACCCCACGCATATCCTCCATCATTTTTCTGCTGTTTTATAAGATAATCTATAGCTCCCGCCTTGTCATAATCTGCACCTGCTGCATCCAGTGCTATCATAGCCCATATATGTCCGCTTATTTTATCAAATGCACCATTGTCTTTCTGTTTTTCCACCAATTCTCCCACCAGATCTCTGCTCCATACATTGTAAGGATCCTCGCCCTTTGCCATAAGCCCTAGTATATATCCTGCATAGCTACCTGCAGCAGCATCTGATTTTATATCCTCGCTCTTCCATTCCGGCAATTTCCATGGTGCCTTTTTTATATCCTCGCCTGATGAATAGACTGCCACCATATCCCACCAGGAAGATAGCTCAGTCTTATTATTTTTATAGTATGCTTTGGTTTTGTTCAATGTCTTATCAAGGGATACATGTTTCTTAACGGGAACCGGCCCCTTTGAAGAGCCCTCTATTTGAACTTTACAATAGGGTCTTGATATGATCCTGACCTTGCCATCCTCATCAAACTTCTGGGCGGATATATCATACTCTCCTAACTCATCTAGCTTAAATACTGCCTTGCCATCCTTATCCGTCCTAACCTTTTTACCATCAAGTACAAGCTCTTTGCCATTTACAAGTATGCTTGCATCTGAAATCGGGCTTGTCTTCATCTTCTGTTCATCCATATCATACGATAAACCATTTAATGTAAGGGCAATCTCATCTCCTGTACCTGACTTTACATAGGTTTTATCAAACCATGTATAGGCTGCATTATAGTTTTCAACAAATACTACAGTTATCCTATCATTATCCTTAAGGGAATATTCGTTTATACCAACCGGCGGCATTTCATCGTTTACATAGTACATCCAGCCATCCATACCTGTACCAGTGCTGCCCATGGATACACCGTCTATGGTAGTTATAAAATCGCCTTTGCCTGCATCTAATACCTTTTTATCCTTTGCATCCTTCCCTACAGACTCAATGGCTTTTACAACAGCATGGAGTACTACCGGCCCATCTTCTGCCTTTACCTCACCATAGCCATACTCATCCAGGTCAAAATTATCCACCTCCATCTCGGTGTAAGGTATGATGTTTCTGTCAAAAGACTCTATTCGTACACCCACCTTAACAGCTTTCGCATCCTGCGCATACGCCTTTCCCATACCTGTTGCCGGAAATAATGACAGCATAAGTGCCAATACCAGCACAAGGGACAATATTCTTTTTCTGTTTTGCATCATGATAAATTACCTCCTATTTTATATCTATTCTCCAGGTCCAGTGGATTCTGCAGTCAGTGCATACCACCATTCCACCCTGTCTCCTTTAGAGAGTTCACAGTCTATTGCGGGCATATTTGGGATTTTAGCATTTATCTTAAACTTCCATCCTGAAAGATCTCCATGCTCAAATTCCGCCTCCCCATTTATGGATGAAATATAACTATCCCCATATGCTGATTTATAGGGGAGTTTAGTAGCCTTAAGGGCACTAAAACCATTTGCCTCATCTTTTTTGAGCTCTACCTCATCATCAAAGAATACCTTGCCACCATAACCTATTACCTTCACATGTACACCTATTTTTTCCTCTGTTTTTTCTTGTATCTTTTGCTCTTTCGGAGGTTCTACAACTTTTTTCGGTACTTCTTCTTTTTTTAACTTTTCTGCATTTCCATCCTCTTTAGCATCATCCGCATGTAACTGTGGCTCTTCTTTTTTCTGAGAGGCAACCTTGTTTGATTTCTCTGCCTTTTGAACCTCCATGTGGCTTTTATCTTTATGGGCTTTTTCCTCTACCTTTACAGACTCAATATTTTCATCTTTTTCATCCTCGGCATCATCTCTTGCAACACTATTTTGCTCCCATTCATGCCCTAGACTCTGCCATATGGATTCACCATTTTGTATATCAAATATGGCAATAAAGCTTTGGTATGTAGCCATTTGACTATATTTTTTAGGCTTTAGCAGATATGAAAACGAACCATCATCTAGTCTAAATCTCATAAGGGCATCTAACATGGTATTGCCATTTTTGATCCAACTAGAAGAGTTAATATCCTCGCCTGCTGCTATCAACCCTGATATTACTGTAGATATGCTGTTTGAATTTTCACTACCTAGGGATTCAAAACCTCCTTCAGGTAGCTGAACAGCTTTTAAGTAAGATATTGCCCTATCTATGGCTTCTTCTACTCCAGCCCTATCCCTATGGTTTGACAAGGCTATCATAGCCATCCCAGTCATATCCGGATCGCTTGAACCCTCAAAGGCATACCCACCATCTTCATTTTGCTTAGATAAAATATATGTAATAGCTTTATCTGTATCATATGTATATGCTGCCGTATCCAAGGCAATCATTGACCATATATGGGCATTTATAGGACCAAAAGAGCCATCATCCTGCTGCTTTTTAGCCAGCTCGATCAATAGATCGGTAGGATCATTTTCCATGCATAGGTATCCTAGAATACATCCAGCATAATCGGTAGCCTGACTTTGTGCATTGATGGAAGCGCTTTTTTTATCCAGCATATCCTTAGAATCAGAAGGTATATCCCCTCCTGCAGCCTTTATGGCTACTATTTTCCACCATGAATCTATGTCCTTTTCCTTATAGAATTTTTCTATAAATTCCTTTTCGTATTCTGTGTGGATAACATCCGATTCTTCGATCGGAGCCTCAGGCACTTCTTTGGAACGATCAAATGTGCAGGATGAAAATACAATGCATAAAATAGTTATAAGGCATATGATTTTAGATAACTTCTTTATACCTATTCTCAATCTCACCTCCCCCTCCCCTTTAGTCTTTTAGAAATATAAAAAGCCCTCCTTCCTTAGAAAGAGAGCTTTTATGCGCAGCTTAAATAGACATAGCTTTGCTATGAAAAAAGTCACCCTTCCTTCCCTCCGAAGGAAACGTAAATCACAGTATAAGGCAGGTCTCCTGACTCATGGATCATCTTTAAAGGCTGCCTTCCCAGTATACCCAGTGGCATATATGCCTTTTAATCCCCATTTACAGTAGCGGGGGCTGTAGCGGCTTTTCACCGCTTTCCCTTTTCATCCGGCCCGAACACCGGACACCTCATACCTTATTTTATTGTATAGACTATTATATCATAAGTTAGATGAAAAGAACCCACAAAATTTAGAAAAGCCATAATCAATCATAAAGATCAATTACGGACTTTCTCAATTACGGTTTTATACAAATATACTTATTATTAATGTTACTAATACGCCTACCACACCAAGTATGTTTTCATAACCATCCAGGAGCTTAATGTATCCTTTTCCGGTATACCAAAGTACCTATTTACTAGCCAGAATCCACTATCGTTTACGTGGGAAAGTACAGTAGCACCAGATGCAATGGCAATAACCAGCAATGCAGGATCCATGCTCACTATGAGCAGACTTATGAAGACCTGCAGTTTCATTTATGCTTGCTAAAAAATTATTATCATATATTATCTTATATTTTTTATTTCAATTTAATTTTCTTGGAAAAGTGCAGTAGATAAATATCTCTCACCGTTATCAGGAAGTAAAGCTACTATACTTTTACCTACATTCTCCCGCCTCTTACCAATCTCAGTAGCTGCAAATACAGCTGCACCAGATGATATACCTACCAATAAGCCTTCGGTATGCGCTAAAGCCTTTACCGTATCAAAGGCCTGCCCATTCTCCACCGTAAACACCTCATCTATGATGCTTGTATTTAATACATCGGGTATGAAACCTGCTCCAATACCCTGTATCTTATGGGGACCAGGATTGCCACCGGATAATACTGGAGAGTCTTTAGGTTCTACCGCTACAATCTTTATATTTGGATTTTTGGCTTTGAGAACTTCGCCTACTCCGGTTATGGTACCACCTGTGCCAACACCACCTACAAATATATCTACTTTACCATCAGTATCTCTCCATATCTCTTCGGCAGTAGTTTGTCTATGGATTTGTGGATTAGCAGGATTTGAAAATTGAGCCGGTATAAATGCATTCGGAGTTTTTGAAGCCAATTCCTCTGCCTTTTTAATCGCACCCTTCATACCTTCAGCACCAGGGGTTAAAACTAGTTCGGCTCCATATGCCTTTAATAGTTTTCTCCGTTCTATACTCATGGTATCTGGCATTACAAGTATTATTTTGTATCCCTTTGACGCTGCCACAAAAGCTAGTGCTATACCCGTATTACCACTTGTAGGCTCTATTATAATGCTATCCCCTTTGAGTAGGCCCCTCTCCTCTGCATCCTTTATCATGGCATAGCCTATCCTATCCTTTACACTGCCGGCAGGGTTAAAATATTCAAGTTTTCCAATTATCCTTGCTGACAATGCATTTTTTCTATTATAGTTTGACAGTTCCAAAAGGGGTGTATCTCCTATAAGATCTGTTAGATTTTCTGCGATTTTTGACATTTCAACAACCTCCATACTATTTTTATATTATGTAGTTATCCTACTGTTTCACTAGGGATTATATCAAAAATACATTCCCTAGTATTCCTAGTAGTTTAGTTGTATTTTATGATATAACTCTTATAATGTCAATAGATAATTCTAATGGTAATAGAGATACTACTATTTTTTCTTCTAGCACAATAGAAAGACCCGTAATCAACCATGAAGATCAATTACGGGTTTTTCATTTTTCAATATGCCAAATTACCTATTACCCTTTTATCTCTTCCTTTAATATTCTTATACGTATTGCCTCTGTTCTTCTTTTATCTCCTCTTGTACCGGCAAATGCTCCATCCTTTGCCCATTTGTCAAAGCTATCGTTTATACTTCCATCATCCCTTAGATCGTTATTTTTATCATCAATACCCCATCCATATCCTTGCATATGCACCTGGTATTCTATGCTATAGCCTTTATATGCCTTATCGGTATTCTTGTCTACAAGCATAAGCTCTATACCTTCTACTCTTCGCCTCTCTCCCTTCGTCCCTAGATAAAAGCCTTGTTTTTTCCACCAAGCACCCTTATCATCCTTCCATATACCATCACCTTTATCATATTTCTTATTTGGCATATCACTGTATGTCTGGATATGAGCTCTGTATACCACCATCATATCCGATGGTAAGCCTTTAAATTCAAGTATAAAACCTTCAAGGTGTTTCCTTTTCCCAACCGTACCCAACATAAATATATCTTTTATATTCTCATCTTTTATATCACCAATACCCTGTATATGTCCTTTTCCATTTATGGTTATATCCTCCGCTAGTACCCATTCCTTTTCGGGCACCTCAGACTCTTCCGGCTCTTCAGGTTCGACTGGCACAATTGGTTTTTCAGGTTTCCCATTATTTTTTACTACCAATATTGCTGTTCCTCCCGCATCTGCACTAGGTAGTTCAAATGTTAGGTTTCCGCCATCTTTTACTGTATAAGTTTTTGATGAATATAAGTCTTCTACTACAGTATTAGAGGGGTATTGAGTCTGTATAGAAACTTGTTTGCTATTGTTTTTTAAATTGATTCCTGTATAGATACATTCATCACAATAGCTTCGTTTGAAAACTAAATATTGCTCTGTATCACTGCCTGCGACTTTTTCCCTATTACCTTTGGCGAATATTTTGGAATAATCTCTACGGATATTTAAGAGAGTTTTATAATGTTCATATATAGATATATACTCTTTATTATCCAGTCTACTCCAGTCCATGTCATACCGATTTTCACTAAATTCACCCTTTGACATATCGTCTGCATTTTTACCTGTTAAGCCCAATTCCTCACCATAATAAATAATAGGTTGACCTTTCGCTGTAATCTGCAATGTAGAAGCTACCTTAAGCTTATTTATATCTCCACCTACACTGTATAAGAATCCATCTTCATCATGACTGCTCAAAAACTGTCCTAAGGTTGCTGTATTAGTAAGTTTCTTATTCCTATACTCCAAATACTCCTCTACCTCGTCTATTTTTCCTTGTGTAAATGCCCTAGCCTTATTTTTAAACTCAAAATCCAATAGACTATCCATCTGTCCTCTATCCAATTGGGTATTAAAAGCATTATCTATCGATGCACCAAAATATTCTCCAATTAGTTTAAAATTAGGTGCCTTTTCTGTCAGTCTGTTTTTAAATGCCTTCCATGTAGTGTCTTCAACATGCTTTACAGTATCTACCCTAAAACAGTCTATTGTATTCCCATTTTTGGTTTTCGCCTTATCTAGCCAATCAGTTTGCCACTTTATTATCTGATCTCTCACCTCCGGTATCTCTGTCATGAAATCAGGTAACCCTGCCAGTTCTCCCTTGACCTCATCGCTTCCACCATCCCTAAACATGCTAGATGTCTCTCCATTTATATCTATATAAAATTTATCCTGTACTTTCTTTGATGGAAAATTACTCAGATGTCCCCATTGTTTTTCATCACCAGGTTTCAATCCATATCCTGCATGATTTATCACCACATCAACCATTATCTTCATATCTTTATTGTGAGCTTCATCTATAAGCTCATGTAAGTCTTCTAAAATACCTAAATGTTCATCTAAGTTGGTAAAATCCTGAGCCCAATAACCATGATATCCATATTGATATCTCTGATTTTCAGGTAGATTGGTGAAATCTACTCCCTTATTAAAATCTATATTATCTACTATAGGAGTAATCCATATAGTGTTTACACCTAAGTCCTTTAGATAATCCAATTTTTTAGTAATTCCTTTTAAATCTCCACCGTGATATGTCTCTGGATGGTTTTTATCATATTGTTCACCGTTTGGATCGTCATTCGAAGTATCACCATTCATAAATCTATCTGTGAGCAAGAAATATATTACGGATTCATCCCAATCAAAATCTCCAGCATCTTTTATCACCCTAGGCTTAATAGTTATTTTAGCATTTTTAATATGTTTATTCCCATATTCATCAACTACCGTTATAGGTATGTTTTTATCTCCCGCCAAGATAGTATCCTTTACAGCTATTGTACCCTTCATAAGTTCCACGTCTATGGGATATTCCTCTTCCCCACCAAGTTCAGTTAAATTTAGATATATTTCTCTAGGCTTTACGATATTATTGGATAATTGTATTGATACAACGGCATTTTGAGTATAATCTATGGCATTAGGCTGTATATCCGATGCTATATTAAAATCAGGAATTTTGTATTCAACATAAGAATCTGGATTATATGGATCAGTAAACTCCTTTTCGGAACCATCCTGATACCTTACTGTAAAACTGTATTCATATCTCTCAACATCTGCATTTGGTTCAAATGGGCAATAAAAATATTCATTTTCCTCACTGTATGACATATCATAAAATTTATACCCACTTTCAGCTTTTGGATCAGTTATTTTCAATTTTACCTCATCTACAGTATGCATTAAATCCTGTGAATAAAGATCACTATCCCTATAATAGAATATTATTTTACCATCTTTAAACTCAGGCCCTGTAATACTTTGAGGCTGTTTAAACTCTCCAACACCACTTCTTACCGTTACCTTGGTGATAAGCTCATTTTTGTCTATATCTATATACCGATCTGCAGAATAAGCATCCTTTTCTTCCCAATCTGTACCTTTCCTAAGTACAAATCCTACACGTTCTGTCCCAGGCCTGACCTTTATATTTGCAATAGCTGCACCGTCTTTTATTTCCTTGAAATCTATTTGCCCATCCTTTACTCCTGTATACCAAACCCAAATATTCCATCCTCCATAATCCCCATCAGGCCTTATATATTTAAAACGTATTATATTCTCTATATATGGGATAACTTTTATAGATTTGGTGCACTCTATATTCCCTGTCTTAGCGGTAATAATTACAGTTCCAGGCTTGATACCGGTTACCTGACCTTTAAAATCCACTTTAGCTATAGATGGATCTGATGATTCCCATTGTATTTGGGTATTAGACATAGGTTTTCCAAATTGATCTAGTACCTTTGCAGATAGTATAATGGATTTAGTCTCAAACACCTCGTCAGATCCTGTTATGGATATACGTTCAGGATACAAAGACCCTACAGTTACATTTATATCTACAGATAATTCATCATGATAGACTGTTATAACCGTTTTACCTGCAGTATTGCCCGTAATTTGCCCATACTGATTAACTGAGGCAATCTCTGGATTAGCTGATTTCCAATTTAGCTGTACATCATTTAACAATCTTCCATACTGATCCTTTATAAAGGCAGTTACAGATTTTGATTTCCTTGGCTCTATACCTATATTATCCGATGAAACTTCTATAGACGTAGGTAATTGAATATATTCCTGTTTCTCATCATAAAGTACCGTCAAAGAAATTGGCTTAACCTGTATTTTATCCCCTTCAACGGTCCTGATTGTTTCAACTCCAGCTTTTTCGTGATCTACTACTATATTCCAGCTGGTACTAAAGGGTAATTGGACTTCTTGTTCTTCATCACTTCCATTGTATACTACCACTATATTTTTCCATGGATCATTATTTGCATACTCTTTTATTTGATATACTACTATATCATTATTTGCTCTGCAAATAACCAAATTATTCTCTATAGCTTCCTTAGTATTCATCCTGAATGCAGGATGTTCTTTTCTAAGCTTTATAATCCCTCTATAATAGTCAAATACAGGCTTAAACATTGCCTTGTTCTGCCAACTTATTTTATTTATAGCATCAGGACTTTTATAGCTGTTATGATCGCCATATTTTGTCCTTAAAATCTCATCCCCAGCCTGTATAAAAGGAACGCCCTGGGAGGTTAATACTATCCCATTTGCCAGTATGGAACGCTTTACCGTTTCATTTTCCATTACATTATCCAAATCTACATTTTTATAGGGATCTGAATTATCTAAGCCCTGACTCTTTATAATCTTATCCCATAGGTTTAGATTGTCATGACACGTGATATAATTTATTGTCTCTGTTGGACTATCGGTAAAATCATCTATTGCTCCCCTTATACCATTTACAATATCCTGTTCCTTGCCTGATTCTCCTGTAGCAAATCCCTTTGTAGCATCGTCATTTCCACCCTTTATTGCATTTCTAAAATTATCATTAAATACGGCAAACCCCTTACCCTTTTGCTTACCTTTAGTAGTTTGATATTCAACTGGAAGTGGTGAACCTCCTGCCTGCCACGGTTCTCCATATATAAAGATAGAAGGATCTATATCCTTTAGCTCCTGAGTAATTTCTGTCATGGTTTGGTTGTCTATAAGTCCCATAAGATCAAATCTAAATCCGTCAACCCCATATTCCTTTACCCAATACTTTACAGAATCCTTTATATATTTTTTCACCATTGCCCGTTCTGTAGCTATCTCATTTCCACAACCTGATCCATTGGTATACTTACCATTATCATCGGTACGATAGAAAAAGCCCGGTACTACTGCATCGAACGGAGATTGACCCGTTGTATATGTATGATTATAGACAACATCCATTATTACCCTTATTCCATTGTCATGAAGCACTTGTACCATTTGTTTAAACTCTTCAATGCGCTTTTTAGGATCAGTTGGATCAGTAGAATATGAACCTTCCGGGGCATTATAATTTTGCGGATCATACCCCCAGTTATATTTAGGCTTAGAACTATCAGGATTATCTACTTGAAGCTCGTCAATTGTTTTAAAATCAAATACGGGTAAAAGATGCACATGTGTTATACCCAAATCCTTCAAGTGTGCTATACCTGTATAAATATCCTCAGGACCCTTTGTATCATTTTCTGTAAGCGCAAGGAATTTACCTTTATTCTCCATTCCTGAATTTTCGTCTATTGAAAAATCCCTTACGTGCAGCTCATATATTACAGCATCAGTGGGAGATACAAAAGCAGGCTTTTTATATGGGGCAAACCCCTCTGGATCAGTACTTTTTAAATCTACTATAGCACTTCTTTGACCATTTGCAGATACTGCTTTTGCATAGGGATCTACCGCATAATTAACTATATTGTTTGCAAATTCTACTTTATACATATAGAATTTACCGTTTAAATCACCATCTACTTTTATCTGCCATATTCCCTTATCTGCAGGCTGCATTTCCATCTCTTTGCCACTACTATGGTCAATTACCTCTCCCGCCCCATTATACTCTCCGGCATTGTCATATAACACCAGACTAACCAATTTGGCAGTTGGTGCCCATAACTTAAAAATACTTGCATCATTATTATAGGTAACACCTAAATCGTCCCCATTATAATAAAACTCTTGTTGATCTAAAATACCGCGCATGATAGCTGAACATGGTTCAAAACGATCTGAACCTATTTGATAAATACGAGATACATCTATTTGAACATTAGGATCTAAAATCAACTTTGCCCTATTGTCATCTATCTTTTTTACTTCTTTTATTTCTAATTCTTGTCCCTGATCATCCATTACATAAAAAGAATTTAACTCTTCGTCTGATAATTGTCTTGTAGTCAAGATATCAATTTCAGTCAAATTATCAAATATTGCTGATACTACCTTAGCAGATGCCCCTTGTTGTAACCCCATTTTAATACTAACATTAACGGGATGCTCTATAGAATTTATAATGTTCTTTTGCCTTAAATCAGCAACAAAAACGACATATTCTAAGTCTTTAGATATGGTAAGTTCATAGTTTTTAGCTTCAGGCGGGAGGCCTCCTCCATCCCAGCTATAATTTTCTATTCCCTTATATTCATATGTCCCTTTAGGGAGTAATGCAGTAAATGCTAATTCATAATCAGATATTTGATAAAATTCAAATCCCCTAAGTTGATTATCCCATTGTGTATCATCGGTTATTTTTTCATCAATGCCTTTACGTATAGGGCCTATAAGAGATACAATATCTTTAATTTCTGGATTTCTTATAGAATCATATACAACACCTTCAATAGTATTTGCTAAAAACACTACTAATCCACTAGATTTAATATTAATTACAATATTATTTCCGTCTTCCCCTAATTCTCCATTGCCCCACCCATGATTAAATGCTATCTTATATTCCAAATTACCTGCACCTAATTCAAATACTCCCCTATAAAAACCCCCACCTATATATTCTAGATCAAAGTTAGTATCAGCAGGATCCCATGCCCGTCCATTCTCCGTCATCCCTTCTAGACTGCCAACCAAAGTAGCACTTTGTCTAAATTGATCAAGGTTATTTATAGAGTCATATAATTTCTTGTTGTTATTATCAAATCTAAAATGGACTATTTGATCCGTATCCAAAGCTATTTTTGCATTGCCGTTATCCCCAGTATTTACATTTCCGTTTGCATTTGCATAGTTTTGATCCCAGCTTCCATTTAAGGCTACTTTGTAATAATATACCCCTGCATCTAATGGCATCGAAATTTCATAGATATTATTAAAATACTGTCTCATGACACCATTGGGATTTTTAGGATTCCAATTCGAGCCCATGGAATTTTTCTCAAAAAAGTCCCCTACTATGGTTACCATATCAAGCTTTTCATCATTCGCTTCTTGTCCAAATGCGACAACTTGAGGTATATTGCAAACCAAAATGGCAAATACCATTAATGTACACAACACTCTATTTAACATGGCTCTAACATTAATTTTCATAGCAAGTTGGCCTCCCTCTTAATAATTCATAATATTTTAAAACACAATTTCAAAGGGCTCCTATGCTATTTTGATGTAAGAATTATATATTCCCATGATTTGAGATTTAATGTTTGATCTTTGGCTAAATCAAATGGTTCATCTAAAAAGAAAGATAGATAGGCTCCTGCATAATCTTCAAAATTTATATCAGCAGTAACTGCATTCGATGATAGATTAAAAATAGCAACAACTTTGTTTTTATCCTTTTCTCTTACAAAAGCCAGTATGTTTTTATCTGTCGATTCAATGATGTGAATGTTTCCCCCGTCTTTTCCATTCCACAGTGCAGGATTTTCTTTTTTAAGAGTAATAAGATTTTTATAAAAATCCTGCATAGTCAAATTGCCCCAATCGATCTCATCCTTTTCAAAAAACTCCAATCTTTTATCCAATCCTGCCTCTTGCCCAGAATATATAAGTGGTATACCAGGCACCACAAAAGTCAATACAGCCATGGCCTTTACTGCATCTCCCAATCTTTCATATTCAGTCCCAGACCAAGAATTTTCATCATGATTCGATGTAAAATTCATCGGATAGGTTCCTTTGGGATAAAGTGCCTGTGTTCTTTTTAAATTTGTTTCTATATATTTTGCATTGTTTTGTCCCTTTGCAACCTTATTCATAATATGATGCAATTCCCAGCCGTAATTGACATTAAAAGCCTGATTTAGGAGTGTAAACATCCTGTCATCTTCAGCCAACATATAAACAGGTTTTATTGTGTCCAGTTCACCGCGAACCGTTTCCCAAAAATCCTTTGGAACTCCATTGGCATAATCAGCTCTAAATCCATCAACCCCAATCTCTTTAACCCAAAATTTCATGGCATCTAGCATGGCCTTGCGCATATCTTGGTTATTATAGTTTAAATCGGCCACATCCGTCCAGTCAGTTCCTAGAGGGTGAATTATATTCCCATCAGCATTTTGGGTATACCAGTCTGGATTATTCTCAATCCATACATTATCCCAGCCAGTATGATTTGCTACCCAATCCAACAATACTTTAAAACCCATATCATGACATTTGTCGACAAGCTCCTTAAAGTCTTCCATAGTTCCAAATTCAGGATTTACATCCGTATAGTCTTTGACAGCATAATAGGAACCTAGTGTACCTTTTCGATTTTTTTCAGATATGGGGTAGATTGGCATAAACCACAAAACATCTACACCCATCTCCTTTAAACGAGGTAGATGTGCTTCAAAAGCTTTAAAAGTACCCTCTTTAGTATATTGCCTTACATTTACTTCATAGATTACTGCGTTTTTTGACCATTCTGGTATGTTTACTTTTGAAACTTTTTGTTTGACATTATTAGAGTTTTTATCTGTTTGAGGCACTTTCTCCTTTTCCGATTTATCTTCTTTTATTACATTTTTATTTTGAGTAGACTCTCCTTTAGATAATGTATTTGACTTTTGAGAAGGCTGACAGGAAACTAGATTAATTACTAAAATAACAATCATAAACCATATAAATATCATCCGTTTCATATGATAAAGCCTCCATATTACATATACTATTTAAACCCGGTTTAAATATTTTTATGAATGCGGTAAAGTTTAAACTTTACCGCATTTAATCATCATTGTTTGTTTGCTCCCGCCATCATTCCCTCTAATAAATAGCGCTGCATATTTACATATATTATTGTAATTGGAACTGCCACAAGTACTGCCCCTGCTGCAAACATGGTAAAGTTATTATTTGTATTTCCAGAAATCAAATCAAAAAGCCCTATGGCAAGAGTCTTCTTTTTATCGCTGCTTAGTATTAATCTAGGAAATATGAAATCCATCCATGGTGCCATAAACTGGGTAAGAGCTACAAAGGTAGTAATAGGCTTCATAAGAGGCAGAATAATCTTCGTGAATATGGTCATATTTGATGCACCATCTATCTTGGCTGCCTCATCAAAGCTCTTCGGTATAGATGACATATATCCTTTTACAAGCCAAGTATTGTAGGGAATCTGTCCAGCCGCATAGACCAATATGAGCCCAAGATGACTATCTAAGAGCTTCATTTGCCAAAGTAGCATATATATAGCAATCATGCCCATAAAACTTGGAAACATTTGAAGGACTAGTATACTTAAAAGTGCAGGCTTTTTGGCTTTAAATTTAAATCGAGAAAATACATATCCTGTACTTACACTAAGTATTACAGATAAAGCCATATTAGCTACGGCTATCTTAAGCGTATTTAAATACCAATTACCAAATTTCGTTGCTGTGAATAATTTTTTATAGTGTTTGATAGTAGGGTTTTTAGGTATGGCAGTGGCTGACAACAAACTACTAGATGGATTAAAAGATGAACCTACTATCCATACTATAGGCGCTATAACCGCTAGGGCAACTATTATAAGCACTATATATATCAAAAGATTGATAAGTATATCTGATACTCGTACTTTTTTATTAACTTGAACCGAACTTCGTTTTTGTACAGACAAATCTCCCCTCATAGCATTTCCTCCTCTTTAAAGGATTGGGTTTTTAAAAAGTTCCAAGCTGATATGGACCCTACAATCAAGAATATGAGTATTGACATTACAGAGGCCATGCTAAATTGCTTATTATTTAAAGTCATCTTATATATCCATGTTATAAATATATCTGTATGACCCGCAAATTTATAAGATGGATTTATAGGATTGCCCTCAGTTAGGAAGTATATAACATTGAAGTTATTAAAGTTATGGGCGAATGACATTATGATAAGGGGGGCTGTAGAATATAGCACCAATGGAATGGTTATATGCCAAAACCTCTGACCTCCTGTAGCCCCATCAATTTCAGCAGCTTCATATAATGCTGTGTCTATACTAGTCATAACACTTGACATCAATGCCATAAAGTATGGAAAACCTAGCCATAAATTTACCATGATAATCGTAAATTTGGCCAATGTAGGATCAGATAGCCAAGGTATATTCTGTTGTATTAGTCCATATTTCTTCAATATCTGATTGATAGGACCAAATTGTCCATTAAACAGGCTTCTGAATACTAACAGTGAAATCATCCCAGGAATAGCCCATGGTAGTATATATATTGTACGCCAGAATTTCTTAAATTTAACCCTGCTGCTATTTATCAGGGCAGCCATTATAAGCCCCATAAAAAAGCACGAAAAAGTAGACAATACTGCCCATAAAACTGTCCAACCTAGTACACCTAAAAAAGTCTGATTCCACATAGGTAGTTTAAATATATTCTTGAAATTTTCAAATCCTACCCAATCTACAAGCTTTGCAGGTGGTAAATGATCTGGTGAAGAATAATTGGTAAATGCCACGCAAAAACCAAATATAAGAGGTAATACTACCAAAAACAATAGAAATATTCCAGCTGGTAATAGCATTATATATGCAAAAGATTGATCCCATAAATTTTTAAAATATTCAGCACTATCAGGAACCGGCATGCCATTATCACATAATTTACCCGTCTTTACTGCATCCTTTATATTTAGGATATATACGAACACTGCAATCAACAATATCATTAGGCAAATTATGCCTTTAACCAGCAATATAATAGAGTTATCACCATGTATTACCTTGCCTCCTGCAGTTTTACTTGCGACTTCACCGAGTGTTATAAGTCCCCATATGCCTTGACTAAAATAATCTATATTTATACCCAGTAAAATCTGTATAACTAGAAATATTAATCCCTTTAAATATTGCTTATTGTAAATTTGACCTGCTCCCCATATTATTGCAGATAGTATTCCTGCCTTTTTGGATTTTTTCATAGAAAAAATCTCCTTTCCAAGGATCTCCATTCTTTAGATATTCAGCTAGAGAAGAGTTTAAACTCTTCTCTAGCTATTATTTATTTTCCAATGGCGGAATAGAATTCTTCCTGCGCCGCCTTAAGTGCCGTTTCAGGATCCTGTATTTCATCCCATACTGCAGTTAGGGCTTTTTTATATGGATCCCATACACTACCCATCTCAGCTATCAGAGGCATTGGAATACTACTTTCAGCCTGCTCAGCTACTCCTGCTAAATAAATATCATCTTTAATTTCAGGTAGTTCCTGTGCCTTTAAGCTTGCAGGTAACTCACGCTTTGTCTCATATAAAATCTTAAGGGCTTCATCACTAGATAAAAACTTTGCAAGTAGTTTAGCTGCATTTGGATACTCAGTATAAGAGCTAACACATGCAACATCTACAGTTGAAAAGCTAATGGGATAATTACCATTAGGTAATTTAGGTAATTTTGTTATACCAAAGTTTATACCTGCTCCTTCAAAATCATTTATAGACCATGGCCCAGTTATGGCATAAGCTGCATTACCTCCTGAAAACATGGATGTCATAGCATCCCAATCTGCATCCTGTGCAGGTACAGGATATAGCTCCTTTAATTTTTGATAAAACTTCATACCCTCAATAGCCTCTTCTGTATCCCAGCCAAGCTGGTCTACATCTTCACCATTAGAGCCAAACATTTTATATCCATAACCGGCTAGAAAACCATGGTTTTGATAAGGTTCATTTGCCTGCCATACCATAGCAAACTTATTTTGAGATGTATCGTTAAATTTCTTCGCAAATTCTAACATATCTTCCCATGTCTCTGCAGGCTTATCTACTAAATCCTTGTTATAGAATAGTGCTACTGTCTTGACGCTCAAAGGAAAACCATATATCTTACCTTTGTAAGTAACAGCTGGAATAGCTGATTCCATAAAGCTTTCCTTCACATAATCTGCGAATAGATCATTTTCCAGTATAAGACCCGCTTCTACAGCAACTCCCACCTGATCATGAGCCGTTACAAAAACATCAGCTCCAACTCCTGCAGGTCCATCAAGCTCTAGCTTACTTCGCGCATCAGTAGTTCCTACATTTTCTACGGTAAGTTCAATATCTGGATATTCCTTGTTCCATGCCTCTACTATCTTTTCATTATAGTCATCGTTGTCCATCCACAATTTCAATGTTGCTCCATCTTCGGCTACTATGCCTTCAGTAGATTCATCATCTGATGCATCTTCGTCTACATTGTCATTATTTTCTTCCTGTTGCTTCTGATTATCACCTTCATCAGGCTTATCTACTTCATTTCCCTTATTGTCATTGGAGCATCCTATAAGTGATAATGATAATAAAAGCATTACCACTAGGATAATAGATATACTTTTTTTCATGATAACTCCCTCCGTTATAATTTTTTATTTTTATACACAACACCATTATGGTGGCGTATACATGGTAATTAGTCACTATTTAATAGCACCCATAGTTATACTCCTAACAATATATTTTTGTGTAACAATATAAAATACAACAACTGGAATTATTGAAATAACAAGACCGGCTAAAGCTAAGTCCCATCTTTTGGAATATTGTCCGAAAAAGTAAAACATCTTCAACGGAATAGTATGCCATTGAGGCTTATTAATCACCAATTGAGGTAACAGAAAATCATTCCATATCCACATAACATTCAATATACTAATAGTAATGGTTATATTATGTAATAATGGGAAAACAACTCGCCAAAATTTTTGCCATGGATTACATCCGTCTATTGTAGCTGCTTCCTCCAATTCATATGGTATACTTTTTATAAATCCATGATATAAAATTATCGATAAGCTAGAACCAAAACCAATATACATAAAAACTAACCCAAAAGGATTAAGAAATCCTATCTTTCCCATAATGTTTACAAGTGGAAGCATTACTGATTGAAATGGGATCAACATGGCCGCAGCAAAAATAAAAAAGATAAAACTACTTAACTTTGTCCTTGTCCTAGCTAACATCCATGAGCCCATAGAACCAAGTAATACTATTAAAATAGTGCTCGATATAGTAATTAAAATAGAATTAGTAAACGAATGCAAAAATCTTAGCTGCTTAAAAGCATCTATATAGTTCTGTGGTCTAAAAAAAGTTTTACGCGGAAATCCAATAACATCTAGAAAAATACCTTTCTGCGTTTTGAAAGAGTTTACTAGTATTATGTAAAACGGAAATATATATATAATGGCCAACAATATACCAATAACCAATAGAATGTTTTTTGTATTTGTTTTTTTAGATGCCATTACATCTCCACCTCTCTTTTTTTGTTTATGTACATTTGTGTTAATGTAATGGTGCCTACTAATAATAAGAAAATTATTGCCTTTGCCTGAGCAATACCATACTTGTTAAAACTAAAAGCAGTATTATAAATATTTAGTGCTAACATCTGTGTAGAATTGTAAGGTCCTCCAGCTGTTAGTGCCAGATTTTGATCAAAAAGCTTAAAAGAATTAGATAAAGTCAAAAACATTCCTATGGTAAATGCCGGTGCAACTAGTGGAAATATAATGTTTGTTAAAACATGCCACACATTTGCACCATCAATCTCTGCTGCCTCGAGTAAAGATTCAGATATATTTTCTAATGCAGATATATAAATAACCATCATATACCCTGACATTTGCCATGACATAAGTATTATCAATCCCCAAAAACCTGTCACCGGATCGGATAACCACCCTTGCAACCATTTTATGTTTAAAGCTTTACCAATAAAATTAAACCCATTTATAAAAATAAATTGCCAAACAAATCCTAAGATTAGACCACCTATAAGATTGGGCATGAAAAATATACTTCTTAAGGCATTGCTTCTTTTAATTCCTCTCGTTACAAGCAGTGCTAAACAAAATCCCAATAAATTTATCACAAGCATCGATATAGTTGCAAACTTTAAAGTAAACATAAATGATTTCTTAAAATACTTATCTTGGGTAAATATATTAATATAATTAGATAAGCCAACCCATCCATTACTCTTTATTCCGTTCCAATCGGTAAAAGAATAATAAACCCCCATAAACATTGGTATTAACACAACAATTAAAAATATAAGGAAAATTGGCCCTACAAATAGAAAAAACCAGCCTTTTGATTGTTTCATCTTATCTCATCCTCTTCAATAACCTGTTAGTAAATTATAAACATGTTTTATATTAGATGTACCTTAAAGCCCTTTAAGGTACATCTAATATAATATGGATTAAATTACTTCCTCGATGTTTCCCATTCTGCTTTACAATTGTTAATTACATCTTCCCATGTCGATTCACCAGCAATATATAACTGAATGTTAACGCCTAATACATTTTCTCCCCAGCCTGTAGGATATCCCATGAAAACCCAAGGTATTACATTCCCAGCTTCAGAATACTCTAATACAGCAAGTCCTAATGAATCAGCCGGACGATTATTTTCATAACCTTTGAACGGGGGAATAAAATGAAATTTATCTACAATAAATTCTTTTCCTTTATCCGACGTATATAACCAATTTAGAAAATCTTCAGCAGCATTTTTTACGTTTTCATCCTTATCTTTATTAACTGCCCAATACATTGGTACACCTACAGGAATGCAATTTTCTTTTACGCCTGAAATAGGCATGGGCAAAATTCCTAGATTTTTTGCTATATCAGGATCAATATTTTCTACTTGAGGAAATATCCAATTACCCTGTTGAATTATAGCAACTCTCTCTATAGCTAAACCTTGATCCACTTGGGTAGCATAATCTACACTAGTCAAATTTGCTTTCTGATCACTATTACTTGAATAATCTGCCTGTAAGTCTATAATTTGCTTAAGCTGATCACCATATTTAAATTCTACAGTTTTTGAGTTATAAGCATCTATAGAACTAGCAAACTCCAATCCTAAAAACGCATTAGAAGTATGTAGACCTGTCACCCACTTTTCTTTAACCGGATATTCGAAAACAGCTTCAAGTTGTGGAAATTTTTCCTTCAACTCTCCACTTTTTATTTTCTGATCCAATGTTTTTACTGCATCCTCCAAAGATGCAAAATCTTTTATATTGTTTGCATCAATATTAGCAACTTCAAAAATCTTCTTATTGTAAATAAATCCGTAACCTTCCATGCTATATGGCATTCCATAAACTTCATCATCTTTCTTCACACCTTCTAAAACCCCGGGAAGAGCCATACTAGCCCATGGCTGGTCAGATAGATTTTCTAGCTTATTAATCCAATCCTCTACATCCTGTGGACCACCTACATTAAATATAGCTGGTTCATTACCAGATTGAAATTTGGCTCTCAATGCAGCGCCATAATCCTGACCCCCACCTACTGTTTCCAAATTGATTTTTACATTTTCATTTTCAGCTGTATAAGCTTCAGTAGCCTCTTGCAATTCCTTCGCTACCTCTACCTTAAATTGAAATATATCTAATTCTACCTTTTTGTCAGAATTTTCTTCTTTTTTTGAATCTTTATCTATATTATTATCCTCTGAGACATCTTTTGACGACCCATTATCAGACGTACATCCTGAGAATAACAATATGCTAATCAATAAAATCGCTAATATCATACTTATAAGTTTTACCGATTTTCTCATTATACCCAACTCCTTTAATTTATTTTTGTTTATACCCTGTTTAAATGCGACATAGTATAAATCACAACATATGACATCCTTCCCTCCTACACAACACCATTATGGTGGCGTATTACATGGTAGAATCCCGTTCTACCAAACTTGTATCCACAATATAGTGAGTAGTAGGCATGTCTTTATTCTCCAATTTATCTATAAGCAGCTTAGCAGCATGCATTCCAAGTTCTTGAGCATTAATATCCACTGATGTTAAAGATGGGTTTTGATATCCTGAAAGATACGTATTATTAAAACCTACTACAGCTATATTTTTTACATCTTTCTCCTTCATAGCATCAACAACACCAAATGCCAATAAATCATCTGTTGTAACTACTGCACTAGGTGTCTTATATGATAAAATATCCATCATAGCCTCATAGCCACATTCTCTCAAAAACTGATCTGTAAATTTTATCATTTTACTATTTTCAGGAATAGCATGTGTCCTAAGGGCCTTTTTGTAGCCATCAAGTCTGTCTCTAGTAACATATAAGTTGGTGGGGCCTCCTATAAAGGCTATTGCCTTATGCCCCTTCCTTATTAGATAATCTACTACATTATACATAGCTTGAAAGTTGTCATTGTCAACCCAGAGCATGCCATTAGGCTGTTCCGGCCTACCTATTAATACAAAAGGATGATCGGTAGTCTTTAGGTATGATATACATCTGTCATTTTGTCTGGATGTTAAAAGAATAGTACCATCAACTAGTTTACTTCTTATATAGTGCTCTAAAAATTTTAATTCTTCATCTTCTGTTTTACTAAAAGCATACATTATGTAATATCCTCTTTTTTGGGCATACACACTTATACCTCGCATAGCTTGCATAAAAAATGGATTTTCGAATAAATCATTTTCTGCATTTGGCAGTATAAGACCTAATATTTTAGTAGAATTATTAGCAAGACTCCTTGCTATTATGTTTGGTTCATAATTTAGTTCCTTCATTGTTTTATAGACTTTTTTCTTAGTTGCCTCGCTTATCTGAGGGCTATCACTTATAACTCTTGATACAGTAGACGGAGATACCTTTGCAGCTTTTGCTACGTCTCTAATAGTAACTGCCAATTTGCTCATTCCTTTCCTTTATTCTAAAAGCTCTTTATCGAGTAACTCCCTAAGGGTAAGTATAAACATTGCATGAGACCAAGTAAGTGGTACTACCCAAGCAGGTTTTCCAGTATTTCTATGAATTTGTTCAGAAAATAGCCCCATTGGTGTAGCATGATCTACTACCCATCCAAAAAGCTCCTTTGCTCTATCGTTTTCATCAATTAACGTATAATAATAGGTCAACCACAAAGTGGTCAAAATCCATGGATTGCCCCCACGATATACATCATTTTCATACCTTTTGATGCCACCTACTTTTAAACTCCACAATCTATCTTCGATAACCTTTACAGTAGCCCTTATCCTTTTATCATTTGCATCTAATACCTTAAAAGGATATACAAGTCCTAAGACAGATATATCAACTATATGGTCCTTATGTATTTCTCCATCTACTTTTATACTTCTCAAGAAATATCCAGTTTCCTCATCCCAGCACCATTTTTCAATGGCTTTTTTAATATCTATAGCATTTTTTGTCCACCCTTTTGCTTCCGCGTCAAATCCCATTTCAGCTGCTATATTAGATGCTCCTATGAAGCCACCATAAACAGCTGCCGCTGAATAGGTATGTTCAGCTACACGTTCCTCCCATAGATCATAAGAATCAGATGGTAAACCAGTATAATCATCTAAGTATGATATTAAAAATTCTGCACCTTTTTTTATACTGGGCCACATTTTAGATAAAAATTGTTTGTCCTTGGTAATCTTATAATGTTCCCAAATGCCCCATAATACAGAACCTGTTTCATCAATTTGAATTCCCCAATTCGGCGCTATGGAACCATCCAGATAATGCCGCTGAGCCCATGAGCCATCTGCACTTTGAGCAGATATAGTCCATTCATAAAATTTATCTACCATATCATAATATCCAGCTGCATCTATAGCACAAGTTATATATGCAGCATCCCTTCCCCAGCAAAAGCCATAGCCACCACAGTATAAAAAGTCCTCATCCACTTCAGGTGCCGCCAGTATACTACCTAAATCAGATTGACTTAAAAGGTGGAACACCATGATAGATCTATTATAAAGTTTATTAAGCTTTTTATTATAGATATCTATGTGATTGCGTTCAAAATAGATATCATGCCAATACTTACAAACATCATTTTGAACGTCCGATGTATTACGAATCTTTAAACTACTCATAGTTTTGAATATTTTTTCTATGGAAGTATCCGCTATTAAGTATATATCAATACATATATCCTCTTGTGGATAAACAGTATTATAATCCCACATGACAGCGCCCTGAGAAGACATATTCTGATCTTCACCAGCAAGATTTAATCCTTTGATCTGACTTTTTACATCTCCTCCACATTGAAAAGCCGATATCTTTTTACTACTGCATAATCCTATTGCTGTATTGGCTCGATAGTGCAATATACCATCTATATCATCTATGTATTGAGTGGTATTATATCTGTATCTCTCGTCTATAGGAAAATTGGAATATTGCCACAACTTTATTGACATCTTCTTTTCTGAATCATTTTTTATATTGATTCTTCTTATTAATACATCCTTATCAGGCAGTATAAAATCGATAAATTGCCAGCTTATTGGAAGTACCTTGTGCCTACCTTTAGTTAGCACTATCGGCGAATCATCTAGATATTTTTGGACAAAATCCCATTCCATATCATCATGGAGCCACAACAGATTCGTATAACCATCTATGGATATGGCAAAATTCCATTCATCTATTTGTTGAAAAACGTCTAGTCTAGGCCACCATAGTTTCTGCATTTCCCCATTGGATGTCATAACTGCCATCATCTTCCTATTACCTATTATGGCGTCTATTATATGTGCTTTTGATGTGTACAAATTCATTCACTCCTGTTTCATTTATGGAAAAATAATCTTATATTCATAAGGTCTCATATAAATATCGTAATTGCTTTGATTTATATGTAGGTCTATTTTAGATGATTTACTGCTTACATTAAAAGCAAAAATCACTTCCTCGCTGCCAAAACGACGCTGCATAACAAATTGGGCATCCTTGGCATATAAAAAATTGCATTCTCCCCGCCTAAGTGCTGTATATTTCTTTCTAAGATTTATACACTTTTTATAAAATTCAAGCAATTCTTTATCCTGTGCATCCTCATTCCATATCATAGTTCGTCTGCAATCAGGATCATCCTCACCGGTCATACCTATCTCGTCACCATAATATATGCATGGTGCACCCACATAAGCCATTTGAAACATTACAGCCAATTTTAAAAGTCTTTTATCGCCATTACATTTATTAAATAGCCTTGCCGTATCGTGGCTATCAAGTATATTAAGAAGTGTTTGATTCGCTTGATCGGGATATCTGAACGCAAACATATTAAGTAAATCTACAAATTCTCTTGCATTAATTGATTTTCTGCAAAAAAAGCTAATAACAGCCTCAGTAAATGGATAGTTCATCACTCCATCAAATTGATCTCCCTGCAACCATGGTCCTGCATCATGCCATACCTCTCCTAATATATAGGCATCTGCCTTAGCTTCTTTTACTACTCTGCGAAACTCCCGCCAAAAAGCATGATCAACTTCATTTGCTACGTCTAGCCTCCAACCATCTATATCCGCTTCTTTTATCCAAAATTCAGCTACATTTAAAAGGTACTTTTTTACCTCAGGATTTTCTGTATTTAACTTGGGCATATGATATTCAAAGGCAAAGCTTTCATAGTTGGGCCTAGGATGTATTCTTATGGGGTAGTCATGTATATAGAACCAATCCCAATATTTGGATTTAGGTCCATGCTTTATTACATCTTGAAATGGTTCAAAATAGTAGCCACAATGATTAAAAACTGCATCTAATATTACTCTTATGCCTCGTTCATGACAATTTGATACCAATGTTTTTAAAGTACCAATATCACCGAACTGAGGATCTATTTTCATATAGTCTTTAGTATCGTATTTATGATTAGTATTAGCTTCAAATATGGGTGTTAAATAAATTGCATTAATTCCTAGATCGGCTAAGTAGTCTAAATGATCTATAATTCCCTTAAGATCCCCTCCAAAGAAATTATCTCTTGTCGGACGATTGCCCCATGCTTCCGTGTTTTTAGGATCATTATCTTTATCTCCATTTCCAAAACGTTCAGGGAAAATTTGATAAAAAATAG
This sequence comes from Xylanivirga thermophila, assembly GCF_004138105.1. Lineage (NCBI taxonomy): Bacteria > Bacillati > Bacillota > Clostridia > Caldicoprobacterales > Xylanivirgaceae > Xylanivirga > Xylanivirga thermophila. The sequence continues at coordinate 33,077 of NZ_RXHQ01000030.1, forward strand.
CATCCTTCACCCACCCAGGCGTATTGAATATATCTACTTTATTAATATATGGATATTCAAACATAACATCGGTTTTCAACGGTTGTTTGTCATGAAATCCATATTCCGTATACCAGTAACGTTTGCCTCGTGATTCAAAACTAAACATATAGCAAAGACGCCTATGCAGTGGTTTTATGCTAGACTGCCAATAATCAAAAAGTTGATCAGAATACAATTTGTTCATTGTCTTTATATAGTTCTCATTTTTCCAATCATACTTATCACCGTATTTTATATTGACTTTGTCTACATCTCCTTTTGCTGTTCTAATACGAATATGTATGGTGTCTTGGTCATAGGCATAAGCAAAGTTACCCTTTGGTCTATGATAAATAGCATGAAACATCATATCCAATTCACCCCCCCGAAAGGATTTATAATGGTCATGCAACCGTGTGCATGGCAATTGCAACATATATATGTAATGATTGTCAATACCTTTTAATAATTTTTTCTATTTTATATATTTTTTCTAAATTGCAATATTAAATGCAACACTTTTTGAGAAAATCATACTTATCCATTTACTTCCTCTTGTCAAGGGGAGGGTGGAGATTTTCGAGTGTATACGAGAAAATACTACCCAACCTTGACAA
>NZ_RXHQ01000031.1 GCF_004138105.1 Xylanivirga thermophila
TTGTCAAGGTTGGGTAGTATTTTCTCGTATACACTCGAAAATCTCCACCCTCCCCTTGACAAGAGGAAGTAAATGGATAAGTATGATTTTCTCAAAAAGTGTTGCATTTAATATTGCAATTTAGACCACATAAAAAACATAAAAAAAGTCTAAATACCATTGACTTATTCTCTATAATACCTTATAATAGTAATCGTCGCTTCAATAAAAGCATATAGGGGAGTAGCTCAATTGGTAGAGTAGTGGTCTCCAAAACCATTGGTTGCGGGTTCGATTCCTGTCTCCCCTGCCAATAAAAAAACCGTTAGGTTCTATACAACCTAACGGTTTTTTATTTATAAATCCAAAAACACGAATACCGCCAATATTGGCGGCATTCACTTATTATTATGAAAGGGGAAACAAATTAAAGATATAACACTAAAAAAGAGCTTGAGCTAAATCTCTCAAACCCTTGATATTATGGTGCCGGAGACCGGGATCGAACCGGTACGGTTTTACTCAAACCGCAGGATTTTAAGTCCTGTGCGTCTGCCTATTCCGCCACTCCGGCATAGATGAATGGAGGCGCCACCCAGATTTGAACTGGGGAATAGAGGTTTTGCAGACCTCTGCCTTACCACTTGGCTATGGCGCCATTCATTATGGAGCGGAAGACGGGATTCGAACCCGCGACATTCGCCTTGGCAAGGCGACGCTCTACCACTGAGCCACTCCCGCATAAACTAACCTTGGTGCCTCGGGGCGGAATCGAACCACCGACACGCGGATTTTCAGTCCACTGCTCTACCGACTGAGCTACCGAGGCAAATTTGGCGACCCGGAAGGGGATCGAACCCTCGACCTCTAGCGTGACAGGCTAGCGTTCTAACCAGCTGAACTACCGGGCCAAACCAAATGGTGGGCACAATAGGGCTCGAACCTATGACCCCCTGCTTGTAAGGCAGGTGCTCTCCCAGCTGAGCTATGCGCCCTTATTTGTTGCTGTTTTTCAGCGACAAATAGAAGTATATAATAAATAGGCATAGAAGTCAAAATAGATGACATGCAATTATAGTTAAATATAGTAGTTAAACTTCCTTTTCCTTCTGTTTACTCGCATTTTGTAGCTTATTCATTATAAATACATTTTTATCTTCTTTTTTTAAGTTGTCTTGAAATATCATCCAATTTAATACCTTTATCTACCATTAATACCAATAAATGATACACTAAGTCTGATATTTCATATATTATTTCATTTTTCCTCCCGCCTTTTGCAGCTATGATAACTTCTGCCGATTCTTCCCCTACCTTCTTAAGTATTTTATCTATACCTTTATCGAACAGATAATTGGTATAGGATCCCTCTTTGGGATTGTTCTTTCGATTGATTATTATATTATATAGCTCACCTAATATGAAGATATTATTATTTAAATTTACTTGCTGACTTTCATTATAAACCAATTGATAAAAGCAGCTTGTATTTCCGGTGTGGCAAGCAGCTCCTGCTTGTTTTACCTTTATAAGCAAAGTATCGCTATCACAGTCTAAGTATATTTCTTTTACATGTTGCACATGACCCGAGGTTTCTCCCTTCATCCACAGTTTTTGCCTACTCCTACTCCAAAACCATGTTTTTCCTGTTTGTATGGTATTGTCAAGAGATTCTTTATTCATATATGCCAACATAAGTACATTATTTGTACCAATATCTTGGATTATGGCCGGTAGGAATCCCTTTTCATTAAATTTAATATTGCAAAGTCCCTGCCACGTATTAAGATATGCTTTTAAAGTAGCAATATTTATTTCATTGAAATGAAATAATGAAGCTGCGAGTAACCCTTGAGCTTGTGCATCAAGCATTGCATCTCTAAAATCTTCCATTTTACCTGCGCCACCGGAAGCTATAACAGGGATTTTGATATTTGAAGCAACAGTTTTGATAAGAGAAATATCATAGCCTTCTTTTGTGCCATCTCTATCCATACTAGTAAGGAGTATTGCTCCCGCCCCTAGACTTTCTATTTCTTTTGCCCATTCTAAGACATCGAGACCGGTATTTATTGTACCTCCTCTTGTATATACGTTCCATCCAGACCCATTAGGTTTAGCTTTTGAATCTATGGCTACAATTAAGTGCTCTTTACCAAATTCATCTGATATGTATGATATAAGCTTAGGATCATCTACAGCTGCGGAATTGATAGAGATTTTATCTGCTCCCGCCTTAAAAAGCATTCTTGCATCTGCCATGCTTGATATACCGCCGCCTATAATAATTGGAATAGATATGTTACTTCTAATTTTTTTTAGTAGATTGATATTTGCATATCTTTGTTCATTTGAAGCAGATATATCTAACAGTACTATTTCATCTGCGCCTTGTTTTTCGTAGTGCTTTGCAAAATCTACAGGATCTCCTGTATCGACAATATTTTGAAAGTTTACTCCTTTGACCACTCGGCCATTTTTAATGTCCAAGCATGGGATGACTTTTATATTTTTCATTTTTATTCCTCCCCCATAGTTATGGCTGTTTTTAGGTCTATTTTTCCTTCATATAAGGCCTTGCCTATTATAACCCCTGCAGCACCTATAGCTTTTACAGATTTTATATCTTCATAATTACCTATACCACCAGATGTAATTATATCAATATTAGTATTTCTTATAAGCTTTTCAGTATAATCTATATTAGGTCCTGAGAGCGTTCCATCTCGATAAATATCCGTATATATAATTGTTTTTATGCCTATGTTTTCCATCTTTTGAGCTAGCTCAATAGCCGTTGTATGGCTTTGTTTGGTCCATCCATTTATAGCCACTAGGCCATCTTTAGCATCTATTCCTATGGCTATTTTATGTTTAAATAATTTTACAGCCTTTTCAATCATAGATATATTATTTATAGCTGCAGTACCTAATATTATCCTTGATATACCCATATCTAAATAAAACTTTATACAATCTATGGAACGAATACCACCACCTACCTGTATTGGTATCGGAACTTTATTTACTATATCTTGTATTATATTCATATTAGTACTAGGCTTATCAAATGCGCCGTCCAAATCTATTATATGTAAAAATTGTGCACCACTTCTGACCCATTTTTCTGCCACATATACAGGATTGTCATAATATACTATTTTATCCGATAATTTACCTTGTGTCAGCCCAACACATTTTTTATCTTTTATGTCTATAGCTGGATATATTATCAAAGCAATTCACCTCTTTAATCTAAAATTCCCTTTGAAGATAATAACCCTGAGCCTGGATTTAACGATGCAGCCTTATTAATAGCCCTTGCAAAAGCCTTGAATATGGCTTCTATCATATGGTGGGTGTTTTTACCGTATAATACTTTTATGTGGAGTGTCATCCCTCCATGTACTGCAAAAGCCCTAAAAAACTCTTCTACCAACTGTGTATCGAAGTCTCCTACCATTGGAGTCATAAGAGGTATTTCATAATATAGATAAGGTCTGCCGCTTATATCAATACTTACCATAGCCATGCTTTCATCCATTGGTAGAAAGATTGTAGCATAGCGATTTATATCCTTTTTATTCCCTACAGCTCCAGCAAAGCACTTGCCAAGTACAATACCTATATCTTCTACTGTATGGTGTCCATCTACTTCTATATCTCCCTGGCATTTGATATACAAATCTAGCATACCGTGTACTGCAAGTTGAATTAGCATATGATCTAAAAAACCTATACCCGTATCAATATCTGTCTTGCCTTTGCCATCTAGATCCAATTTGACAGTTACATCGGTTTCATTGGTTGCCCTGTGTAATGCTATTTTGCGACTCATAATGTTTCATCCTTTCTTTCAATATTATTAGAAAGTACATCTAAAAAAAGTTTGTTTTCTTCAGCATTTCCTACGGTTACTCTTATATAATCATCAAGCAAGGGCTCTGAATAAAATTTTCTTACAGAAATACCCTCATTCTTTAAGCTTTGACGTATCTGTTCTATATTCTCTGTTTTTATTAAAAGAAAGTTGGTATGTGAAGGAAATACCTTTATGTTTTCTATTTGGTTTAATTTTTCAAACAGGCGTTGTCTCTCATCTTTTATATATTGTATATGCTTGTTTATAACTTCAATATTATCTAACATGTAGAGGGCTGCCTTTTGGGAAAAGCTATTGATGTTATAGGGAGGCTTCACCTTTAATACTTGCTCTGCTAAATTTTTATTGCACACCATATAGCCTATACGTAAACCTGCCAATCCAAATGCTTTTGAGAATGTTCTAATAAATATTACATTAGGGTATTCTATAATGTCATTTAGCATGGTGTGCCCATAGAACTCATAATAGGCTTCATCTATTATAACTAACCCCTGATAATAGTCTAATATGTCCGTTATAAAATCCTGACTAATCACATTCCCGGTTGGATTGTTTGGAGTACATAAAAATATTACTTTAGGGTTATATCGATCTATGGCTTCCTTATATGTATTAATATCATATTCAAAATTTTCATCCAAAGGTATGTTTATTGTAATACCTCCTCCTATGGTTGCATATACTCCATACATGCTAAACGATGGATATGGACACAATACTTTATCTTCTCTATCTACAAAAGCATTTACAATCATTTGTATATTTTCATCTGATCCATTCCCTACTATTACCTGTTCCTTTGATACATTACAGTAATTTGCAATTGCTGTTCTTAATTTATCAGCGTTGGGATCAGGATATCTGTTTGTTTTACATTCACCGGATAAGAGCTCATTAGCTAAAGCTTTCCTTACTTCATATGGCATATTAAAGGGGTTTTCATTTGCATCGAGCTTTATTTTATACCTGCTATTCTCTGCTTTATAATTCTTAAACAGCTTAAGACAATTCTTTATATATTCATTCATTTTTCTCAAACCTCACTTGCATGGAATTGGCATGGGCGGTTAATCCTTCTGCTCTTGCAAAACATGCCACTTCCTTATATATATTGCATAATGCTTTATCTGTATAGGATATTACGCTGGACTTTTTTATAAAATTCTCTACTCCAAGTGGAGAAAAGAATTTTGCAGTACCACCAGTAGGCAACACATGATTTGGTCCTGCCATATAATCTCCGAGGGGTTCGGGAGTATATTGTCCTAAGAATATAGCCCCAGCATTTTTTATATATCCCAACCAGTCGAAAGGATTTTTAACAGCTAGTTCGAGGTGCTCAGGAGCAATTAGATTGGTTATATCTATGGCCTTGTTTATACTATCTACTGTAATTATAGCGCCATAATTCGCTAAAGAAGCCTTTATGGTATCCTTTAATGATAAATTTATTATTTGTTTATTTAAGTTATCCATAACAGCTTCACCTAATTGTTTACTGGTAGTTATAAGTATAGCACATGCCATAGGATCATGTTCTGCTTGTGACATTAAGTCTGCAGCTATAAATTCAGGATTGGCAGTATCGTCTGCCACTATTAGTATTTCACTTGGTCCCGCTATCATATCTATATCCACATACCCATATACTTCTTTTTTGGCAAGGGCTACATATATATTGCCAGGTCCTACTATTTTATCTACTTGGGGGATTGTATTGGTTCCGAAGGCAAGTGCTCCTATGGCTTGAGCACCACCTATTCTAAATATCCTATCTACTCCAGATATACTAGCTGCTACTAGCGTATTTGAGTTGATGCTTCCATCCCTTTGGGGAGGAGTAACCATTATGATCTCGTCTACTCCGGCCACCTTTGCCGGTATGACATTCATAAGCACCGATGATGGATAGGCTGCCCTCCCTCCAGGTACATATACTCCTACCTTTTCCAGAGGTTCTATCTTTTGCCCCAAAGTTATGCCATTTTTGAATGACATCCAGCTGTTTTGTTTTTGCATTATATGAAATTTTAATATATTGTCCCTAGATTTTTTTAGCACATCTGTAAAGCTTTTATCAACCTTTTTGAACGCAGCTTTTATTTCATTTTCTGATACTTCAAAATAGTTGCTGCCATCAAATTTTACACCATCAAATTTATATGTATATTCTAAAATAGCGTCATCGCCAAACTGCTGAACGTTGTTTAAAATATCTACTACTGCATTTTTTTGCTCTTGTACTTCTATAGTTGTAGGTCGATTTATATTTGATTTTATCCATTTTATATCTTTTCCCATTCCATCAATAAATTTAATCATTTATATCCTCCTTAAGTGCTTTATCCAAGCTATCTATAAGATGCTTTATTACAATGTTTTTAGTCTTTAGGCTAACCCGATTTACTATCAATCGGGCACTTATATTACATATTTCTTCTAATACCACCAGACCATTTTCTTCGAGAGTTTTGCCACTTTCTACTATATCTACTATTACATCGGATAGTCCCATTATAGGGCCTAACTCTACAGAGCCGTTTAATTTTATAATTTCGATCCACTCACCCCTTTGGGCAAAGTATTCCTTGGCTATATTGGGATATTTGGTAGCCACGCGCATATTGTTGCTAGTTATCCATGTATCCTTTTTCTCTGGGAATCCAGCTACTACCATTTTGCATTGCCCATACCCAAGATCTAATATTTCATAGAGGAACCTTTTATCCTCCATGAGGGTATCCTTTCCTACTATTCCTGCATCAGCTGCCCCATATTCCACATATGTAGGTACATCACTTGGTTTTACTAATGCAAAACGAATATCTTTATTAACTGAATGGAATATTAATTTGCGTGAAACATCATCATATTCGGAACATTGTATGCCGCTTTTATTGAAAAGTTTCACTGCGTTATCAGCAAGCCTTCCTTTTGCCAGTGCTATAGTAATCAAATGACCACCTCTTTTATTATATTATCAGTTATTAGTAGTACTTTTTTTATGCCTTTTTCTAAGGCATAATCTTTTGCAGAAGACCAGCTGCCAGAATAAAACAATTCTATCCTTTGTCGTTTAGTTTTTAATTTTTCTGCCATTTTATAGGCTTGCTTACGGCTGGATCTATCAAATGAAATTAGTACATCTATGTTAGGCACATGACGTAATCCATTTTGTCGTTCAATAGATACCAATATCCTCTTTATACCCAGAGCAAATCCTGTAGCTGGAATGTCATATCCAAATCTCCTAACAAGATTATCATATCTCCCTCCACCACATATGGGATAACTAAGGGATCTAATAATACCACGAAATATTATACCTGTATAATAATTTATACTTTGTACCATACCTAGATCAAAGCTTATATATCTTTCAAATCCATAATCCTTTAGTATTTCATATACTTGATATATATTATCTATGGCATCTAAGCATCTTCTGTTTTTTGTTAGATCTGTAGCTTCATTTAATACATCTATATTTCCGTATAATCGCGGGAGTTGCCAAAGTATTTGTTTTATTTCGTCTGATACGGATAGACTTTTAAGAAAAAGTTCTAATCCAAGCATATCCTTATGATCTATAAATATCCGGATTTTTTCAGCAGTGTCATTGTTTAACTGGGCTTCTTCTATTAACCCTTTAAAAAATTCTACCTGACCTATATCTATTTTAAAATCTGTTAATTTCAAATCTATAAGGGATTGTATAGCCATAGCTATAATTTCCCCATCACCTTCTGGCCCTGATATACCTAAAAGCTCAGCGCCAGCTTGGGCAATTTCTCTTTGTTTAGCGATTTGTATATCTTCATATCTATAAACATTGCCTATATAAAAAAGCCTTATGGGTAATAAAGTATCCTTAAACTTATTGGCTGTTAAGCGGGCAATTGGCATTGTAAAATCAGGACGTAGCACAAGTATGGGACTGCCGGCCTCTAATATTTTATACATGCTTTGTTGTTCTATGGGACTTTTCTCATATGCAAACATATCAAAATGCTCAAAGGCGGGAGTTTCTACTTCATTGTATCCACTTGAATAAAAGCTATTTCTAACCATATCCTCTATCTGCCTTTTGTTATAGCATTCATCAGGTAAGAAATCTTGCATTCCCTCGGGAATATAATGATTTGTAATTGGCATTCCAACACCCCATTATTAAATACAATTCATCACTTTGTCGCATTAAAGTGATGTTGAGTTAAATTATATTATATACTGCTTTTTAATTTATGTCAATAATATTTTAACATTGACCTTAAATTGAATAGGCTATACAATATTATAGAAATCAAATTGCTGATTTTATGTTTAATATATATTTCAAAGGAGTGAATACTTTGATTGATTACCATCTTCATTCTACATATTCAATGGATGGAAAGATGACTATGGAGGAGGCTTGTATACAGGCTATAGAATTAGGTCTTAAGGAAATTGTGTTTACCGATCATGTTGAACTATGCTGGCCAGGTAACAATACACCCTTTGATATAAATAGTCTATCAGGCTATTTGGAACATATAGACGAGGTGGCGGACAAATATTCTGATAAGCTAACAATCAAAAAGGGTATGGAACTGGGTTTGGAACCAGATAGATTAGATACACTTTCTTATATAGTAGATACATATCCTGTAGATTTTATAATAGGCTCTGTGCATGTTATAGATGGACAGGATCCCTATCTAAGGGCATATTATGATGGAAAGACAAAAGAAGAAAGTTATATACGGTATTATACTGAGATATTAAATATAATTAAAAGATTTGATAAATTTAGTGTATTAGGACATTTAGATTATGTAAAGCGTTATTCACCGTTTCAATGGGATAAGGATGATTATAAAATAGGATATGATATTATAGATGAAATTTTAAAACTCCTCATCCAAAAAGGAAAAGGCATAGAAATAAATACTTCCGGATATAGACATATATCAGAAGCTCCGATGCCACATTTTAATATAATAAAAAGGTATAAGGAATTAGGTGGAAAAGTAATAACCATAGGCTCAGATGCCCATACTACGGAGCATATGGCCTTTCGATTTGATGATACAATAAAATCACTACAAAATATGGGAATAACCTCTATTGCTACATTTTCCAATATGCAACCTTCATTTATAACTTTATAATATAGACATTCCCAATATCCTGTATGACATTAATCAGGATGTATTAAGTAAAACAAGTATGCAGTTATATCTGCATACTCATCTTACTTGCTTTAAATGCGTTTGAATTTAAACTTGCATTTTTTATAATATCTATAATAGGTTTAAAATGTTCGAAGAAAACTACTATTAAATCTCCTGGTTTAGCTTGTAGCATTGCCCATTTTAATGCTTCTGTTTCTTTATATATTATTTTTATATGATCTTTATTTATACCAGATGAAAGTGCACCTTCTTGCAATATTGATGCTACTTCTCCTTGAGTTCTTCCTCTTAAATCTAAATCTTCCTTTATTATCATATCATCAAATATTTGTGCTGCAAATCTACCTACTTCTTTTATTGATTCATCATCTCGATCACCTGGTACGCCTATTATACCTATTAATCTGTTAGCTCCCATATCTTTAACTGCTTCTGCCACTGCCTTATATCCTGCAATATTATGTCCATAATCTACTATCACCCTGAAATCTTTTACATTGAATATATTAAATCGTCCTGGATTTTGGAGCTCATCGCTATAGAATGAACATAAACCTTTTTCAATTATAGATAATGGTACATTTAAAGCATAGGCTATGCTTACAGCTGCCAAACTATTTTCTACATTATGCACCAGTCTTCCGTTATAGGTAGCAGGTATTTTTGAAATATGGATGCTTTGTACAAAGCTATTTCCAGTACCTATGGTTATATACCCATCTCTTAAAAATACTCCTATTCCATCACTTTGCAAGTGTTTATGAACTATAATATTATTTTCCATTTTAGAAAAATATATTATCTTACATCGTACATTCTTTGCAGCTTTTACCACCATCGGATCATCTGCATTTAATACAGCATACCCATCTTTTTTTATAGCTTCTAATACTAATGACTTTACAAATAACAGATCATCTGTTGTATATATTCCGTCTATTCCTAAATGATCCTCACTTATATTTGTTAATACGCCTATATCACTTAAATCATATCCAAGCCCAGACCTAATAATTCCTCCTCTGGCTGTTTCAAGTATAGCTATATCTATACTTTTATCTCTAAGTATACTTTGGGCACTAGCTGGTCCTGTAGTGTCACCTTCTATTATACATTTATCATTTATATATACTCCGCCTGTAGTAGTCATACCAACATTTAATCCATTTACCTTCAGTATATGTCCTATCATTCTGACTGTAGTTGTTTTTCCGTTTGTTCCAGTTACAGAGACAATAGGAATAGAGTTTTTACTATTAGGTGGATATAAAAAATCTATAATAGTCTTTCCAACTTCACGTGGTTTACCTTTCGAAGGATGTAAGTGCATTCTAAGTCCTGGGGACGCATTGATTTCGATAATAGCTCCTCCACTTTGTGTTATAGGTATGGATATATCTTTACAAGTTATATCTACTCCTGCTATATCAAGACCTATAATTTTAGATGCTTGTATTGCCAATTGACAATTAACAGGGTGTATTTTATCAGTACAATCTATAGCTTCTCCTCCAGTGCTCAAATTGGCATTATTTTTTAAATAAATCTTTTTACCTGAGCCTGGAATACTATCTAAAGTATAATTTTGTTTTCTTAAAACAGCTATGGTAACTTCATCTATTTTGATTTTGGTAAGGGGTTTCTCATGCCCTTCACCTCTTAAGGGGTCCATATTTTTTGAACTTATTAAATATGATATAGGATGTTTACCATCTCCTATAACATATGCTGGAACCCTTTGGGCTACTGCTGCTACTTTATCTCCCACTACAAGTACACGATAATCGTTTCCTGGTATATACTTTTCTACTATTACATAATCACTTATTTTTTTAGCTATTTTGAATGCAAAAGCTACTTCATTTTCATTATTTAATCCTATGGAAACACCCTTCCCTTGATTACCGTTTTCCGGCTTTACTACAACAGGATATCCAATCTCTTCAGCTATTAAGACAGCATCATTGTATGTTGTACATACTTCTCCTATTGGTATCGGGATGTCCATTTCATGTAAAATTTGTTTAGTTGTACTTTTATCACACGCTATATCTACAGCAATGCAACTTGTACTTTCTGGTATTGTAGCTTCTATTCTTTTTTGGTATTTGCCATAACCTAATTGAAATAAGCTTCTGTTTCCTATATGGGTCAATGGAATACCCTCTGCCTTTGCAGCGTCTATAATTGCCCTGGTACTAGGGCCAAATTCATATTTATCTGCCTTTTCTTTTATTATCTTTAGCTTGGTATCTAGGTCTATTTTTTGCCCATGACATAAATTTTTAATTAATTTAAATGCTAGTTTCCCTATTTCTATTCCAGCTACTTCATTTATATATGAATACACAATTATATGTTTACTGGTATTATCTACTTGTCTTGCCTTACCAAAACCTATATTATAACCAAGCATATTGAGCATTTCAATTGCACTATGTTCTATAACGTGGGCGAGATATGTTCCATCTGTCAAACGTTTTACAAATCCTCCCTCATAACCAAGGGAGCAAGCATGTTTTTTTAATCCAGGTAAATATTTAAGTAGATTTTCGTTAAACCCGTCTATTTCATTTGTTGGTATATCAGTCCATTCTTCTAAATCAACAACTAATTTTATTACTTCATTATGACTATAAATATTTCTGCCTTTAAAGGCTTTTATATTGCAAATTTGCATATTAGTACCTCCTCATTACAGGCTGACGCTTGTTAATATCGAACTTATATCCATTTGGCAAAACATGTATTGTTATATTAGTAAGGGCTAGTATTTCATCTGGTTTAAGTTCTGATACATTTGTATGATCCATTTTTGTTGCATCTACAATAGTAACAGCATTTGACCCTACTACTTCAAATGAAGCATCTGGCATGACTACTATAGCAGTATCTTCATCTATTCCAATACCTAACATTGAAGGATTTTGTGCTATTGCTGTTAGCAATCTTCCAATACGCCCTCTTTGAGCAAAATGTTGGTCGATTACTACTCCTTTTAATAGACCTAAACCTGGGGACATCTTTAAAGTACATTTCCTAGGAGAATCATCATTATTACCAGAGACTATCATAGTTTCACTCATTACGGAAGCCCCTGCACTCGTGCCAGCAATAACTACTCCTTTTTCGTATAAAATTTGTAATTCATCCTGTATAAGGGTCCCTCCAATAATGGAAGTAATACGCAACTGATCTCCACCAGTAAAAAAAACACAAGATGCGTCTTTTATTCTATCTATATTTTTTATATCATTTGCATCTTTCCTATGGAGTATATCAATCGTTTCTACATGTTTCGCTCCTATAGATTTAAATATATTAGCATATTTTTTGCCGAGCTCATTAGGATATTCGGTAGCAGCTGTAACTATTATTATTTTTGAGTCATATTTTCCAGATATATCTACCAGTCGTCTTAAAACTATGCAATCACCTTGTTTATCTTCTGCTCCTCCTATTATTACCAGTCGCCCTTTTGCTTTTTCTATCATACGATTATGCTTAACCTCCGATTTATAAATTAGCAATTATGAATATATTTTAGGCAAAATATAAAAAGTTTATGCAGAATATCTATTTCAGACAAATAAAAATAGAAGGCAGGTACCTGCCTTCTATTTTTATTTGTCTTTATTTTTTTTATTATACAAGCCAAGTTTTGATTTTTCGTTTCGAAGAGCATCGGTTTTTTCTATTGCCATAAGAATTTTCTGTCTCTTTCGCAATCCGTCCATATAGCTTATACCTGTTACTAACGGCAATAAAAGAGCCATTACCATAGCTATATGAGGCATAGCTTCTTCAAATGATGTAAAGATCTTTATATATGGTACTAGCCATATCCTTAGGGCCGGTTGAAACCAATTAATACCGTTGGTGTTTGTTGGATAAACTAATGCTCCAATATAAAGAATAAATGCAGGTATGCATGCAATAAGCCCTGCAATAAAGCCTTTATAAGGTTTATATTTATCAGCTTTTGCATCATCTAATCCTTTACTACTCGTATCGGCATAAATAACTAACCAGAAAATAGCTATGTATATAATACCAATTATCCATTGATATACTTCATTCTTTTGCAATATACCAAAAAAAGCTGGCATTAATGCTACCTGAATAAGGGACATGATAAGATGAGTGCTTAGTACTTTGAGAGATAATTTCAAAATACTCATTTATAAATCCTCCTTGCTATTTTAAATGATTTTTAAAAGCATAAATAGCTGCTTGAGTACGATCACATACATCTATTTTTTTGAATATATTTGATACATGATTTTTAACAGTTTTTTCACTTATATAAAGTTCATCTGCTATTTCCTTATTATTTTTTCCATCTGCTATCAATAGTAATACTTCTATTTCTCTAGGGGTTAAATTATTATCATTAAACCGTTTTTTCAAAGAATCTCTGTATTTAGTTTTATCTATGTCTCCTATTATTTTGCCTGTAAGAGTTGGTTGGAGATAAGTCTCTCCTTTTGATACATCTCTTACTGCTTGGATTAGATGTTCTGCTTCAGCATCTTTCATAACATACCCTTTTGCACCCATTTTAATAGCCTCTATTAGATATTCTTTGTCTTCATGTATCGTTAACACTATAATTTTAGAATTACATCCTTCTTCTATGTTGTTTTTTATAAAAGTAATCGTCTCTAAAGTTAGTTTGCTATCCTCAGTACCTGCTATACTATTAATATAATTTAAGGTTTCCTTTATAAAGTCGTAATCATATCCTTCTAATTCCATGCTACTTATATTATGTTCCAAATTCCTCAGTTGCTGTAAATTCGTTTCAAGTAAACTTAATACTTCATTTACTGCCTGCTCCATGTTATCATTACATCTGTTATTTAGTAGAGTATCAAATTCCAATAAGTTATTATCGTTTATAAAGTTTAAAGCCTCGTGCAACATGTTAATGTATCGTTGTTGAGTAGCGTAATATTCAATCTCTATATTAATTTCACTCAAATCTTTCTCTATAACACCTTTTTCCTCAAATAATTTTCTGTAGTAAGAGTCATCAATTTCTATTTCTTTGTCTATTGCTTCTAGAAACTTTTCTTTAGTGAAAAAATCAGTGTCACATAATGGGCATTTTGTGCCGTTATTTCTTTCTTTAAAATATCTCATACCTAATGCTTTTACTTGGATAATTATATTATCTATACTATCCTTTTTTGATTCCTCAGTTATTATCTTATCACAAATATTTTTAAATTCTTTTTCTAACTTGCATTTTTTCTTTGACTTCTCAAGTATAAGCGTTTCTATGTCGCCAAGACTTTTGTCAGTTATTTGCTCATTAGCCATATGTCCCCATGTATCTTTAAAGTAATTTAATACATTAATTTTTTGCTTTAAGTTTACCTTTTTATTTTCTAATTCTAAAAACAAATTACATTTTTCAATATCCTTAATTCCTAATATATAACTATTAAATATGTTTATTTGCTTTTTTATATCCTCAATAACTTCACTTACTGAACTATCATCACTTATGACCTGCTGTAAATCATCAAATAGTTTACTAATAAAACCATCTATATTATTTATATTTTTTTCAACCAAAGCAACTTTTTCCTCTAAACTGCTTCTATCTTTCGCAACTCTATCGAGATTATCATTTATATCTTTTATTGATTCAATCTCTCCACTTTCAGATAAGAAATTTTCCAATAACATTTTTATCTTAGTCAGTTTAGTATTAAGTTGCAGCAACCAATTTGATACTGAATATAAATTTGTTTCATCTTCTACTCTATCAAAACATAACTTAACTTCACTTAATAAATTATAAAGTGGTTCCAATCTAATCTGGATGCTACTGCTATCAATTTTTTCTAAAAGTTTAACCTCATCTACAATACATTTTATTTCTTTTTCAATGGAGGCTTTCTCCTGTTCAAACTTTTCCTTATAATTTAGCCAATTCTTTTCTATTGTTTTAGTACTTTCACCATAAATTATTTTACTAAATTCTTCACTGTAATTAGGCTGCTCCCCTAAAAAACAAAATGAAAACGTATCCTCAAACGAATAGTAATTATATTGATGAAATGCCTTATTTAGTCTCTCCTTTTGCCTTGTCCCTTGTCTGTTTTGATAAAAACGACTCTCTCTTAACTTTCTCTCTCTAGCATTATTAGGGATATGCATTATTTCATTACCTTCCATTTGCAACGTAATTTCACTTTTTAAATCATTGTAATAAATATCATTATCTATATCACCAGTATTGTTTTTTCTTATCTCACCTGTCATTACTAATTCTATTGCCTCAAGTATGGAAGTTTTTCCACTTCCATTGGCACCAAAAAGTAAATTGACATCTCCAAATCCAAGTTCCGTATTTAAACCAAAGCAATGCGGCCGAAACTGTTCAGTCATTTTTAACTGTTCAATTTTGCATGAAGTCTGCGTCTTATTCTCTTCATTATTATTTAAAGTTAAATCTAAACTATTTCCATTTTCAACATTTTTATCTTCTAAAAAATCAATAATTTTATACTTTGAATACGCATCAAAACAAAAAACCATTCCATTTTTATTGAGTTCTTTATACCACTCATCAATGGGGTCAATAATCTCTCTAATACTATCCTCTATGATAACCTTGCCAACAGGGATTAATTTGCTAAAGTACAACTCACTAATTACTAACTTTCTAGCATATTTCTCATTTTTCTCAAACTCAACCAACTCTTCTGATGAAATTTTCCTATAATCTTCACTTGGTAGTACACATACAAGATAAAGATTCCAACTCAAATCACCTACCAAGTCAAAGAATATTGGCTCAAGGTATCTCTCTTCAATACTTTTTTTATACTGCTCTTTATCTACAATATACTTTTTATATTGAGAATAGTTTAAGTAAATAAAAATGTATTTACTAACTAATTTCTTTTCATACGCATAGTTTGCAATAACTACATCACATTCTTCATTCAAGGAATAGTTATTTTCATACTCTAATCCACTGTCAATAATTAACTCTTTTAGTTTCATAATCTTCACCTCAAAATTGAAGTTCCATCTGGCACACGGTCAGAAGAAGTTATTTCTGGCTTATATTCGGGGTAACTAATAACTTGTGTTGTTCCCCTCTTAAAAGTAAACACACAAACATGCATATCTGTAATAAAATTACGGATTTCATTTTCTCTCCCCTGAGAAACTAATTCATTTATTATATCTATATTCACTTCAGTATGTTTATTTTTCTCTTCTTTCATCTTACTACTTATTCTCTTTGCATCCGGTTCGTAAGGTATGTAAGATACTATTGCCTTTGTTCTTATGTTATTATCTTTAGATACAAGGTTAAAAATACAATCATCTAACGAAAACATATGTGAGTAAACAAAATTCTTCATATAAGAAGGAAGTTTTCCTGTTTTAAGAAGATTAACTAGCATATTAAAATTATCTATTAACTTTAGCCTTTGTTCCTCGCATTCATCGTCAATGTGTATACTGATAATATTACATATTTCATTATCCTCAATAGATAATTGACCTATTTCTAAATTTCCAAGACATACTCCAAAAAATTTATCTCTTTTTTCTTTATCTACTTTTAAGGGAAAATTATAATCTATTTCGTCTTCCCTTATATCAAGTAATTCTCTTAAATTATCATCTGCCCTTATACAATCCTTCTCTATTAAATATCTTCTATCTTTCACTATATATACCTTAGTAATTGTCACATCCTGTCTAGGTTGTGCAGCACTAGGTCCAGTTCCTTTAGGCTTTTTTATGGTAAGCAAATGAATAATTTCGCTTTTTAGACAATACCACACTTTTAATTTACACCTGTTAAAGTAGCCAAAGCCTAACCCTCTACTAAAATTACGCTTTCTTAAATCCTTTTGCTCTTCTAGCCAAGAATTACCTATGTCTTTAACATATATGCAAGACCAAGGGTTTATAATACTTGAGGTTGTATCTACTTGAGGGTTATTTCTATTAATTAACTTGGTACCGTATGCCCAATTAGCGGTTATATAAATTAAATTATCACATTCATTATTACTATAAAGATTATACTTTAAACTACAAAACGTGCTATTTCTTGGTTTTTCGTTTAGTTGAGGATGTAATAAGATAACATTTTCATTTCCATTGTTTATATTATCTAATGAAATATACCTGAAATTAAGTGCATCAGCACAGATTATCGTACATAGTTGATTAGGTCGTTCTTTACCAAATTTGTAAACAATCTTACCAACGCTCATTCCCATTCCTTCACAAAGCAAATCTCTATCGCCCATAATTTGAGTCTTTAACTGAGGTAATATACATATACTTCCGTCAGTAAGGGAAAAAACATAAATCAGGGCATTAACAAAATTCTTTACAGTTGCAGTTTCAATAGCAAGTCTTATAACTTTTGCACCTAACTCCTCAAAACAGTCAAGATATCGCAAGAAATCTTCATGTTTCGTGCCTTGGCAACATAAACACCAAATTTTCCCCATACTGGGTTTTAAAGATTCGGAAGTATCTGAAATAATTTTAATGATTAAATCCAATGAAATGCAATATTCTGGAGTTATTAAAACATCAACATTCTCATATTTCGCTTTTTTGATTAAATCTTCACATAATTGGTCAAATGCTTCATCATGAATAACGGGCCCATTAGTTCCATCGTATTCGAATGTGGCAACAAATTGTGGACGTATCAAAGTAAAAGCATGAGGGTTTCCACTACATACATCAAATTCTGGACATACTGGACCTATATCTTTTAAAATTATATCTTCAACATATTTAAACTTATCGCTCATTAACCTCAGACCCCTTATCTAATGTATGATGTTGGATTAAGTGGGACTATAATTCAAAAACATTTCTTCCAGTTATAAATATATCAAAAACACATTGTGTTTTCCTCACGTCTGAATATCACATTTTTAATTCGTTCGATATAATATAAATTCTTTAAATACATATCAACTAGTTTTAAATAACGGCCTATTATTACATTAACAAGTCTATAGTTTACCTCTAAAGCAAGTATATTTCCATTTCCTATTAAGAAGGTCCTAATTGAAATCCAAAGAAACCGTGCCTATAATAGGTAAACTTTTGAGGCGAATAACTTTATGTTTTATAATAAATTTCATTAAATTTTTCAATTTACTTTCAAAATATTAGTCCAAAATACATCTATATAAAACATTCGCCATTTATCCATAATTTCCTCTATTTACCGTTAAACAAGTCTATTATTTAGGTGTTACAAATAAAATCTACATTAAGGAACATGTTATTCTTATATGTTATAGGTCTAGCATTTAAAATTGTTATCATATTCATTGTTATCGTATATCTGCTTAATTTTTATATAACTTTTTTTACATATTATTGCTGTCTTCCCAAAGATAATATAGCCACCCTTCATTATATTTTAAAAAGACAATTAAACAAGATTAAAATATTCTGTCCACAAAAATTCCCCTTCAATCCTTCTACCTAGCCCCTTATCCCTTTTAAATCCTTAGTCCTGCCTTCTGTGTAAACACCAAATAAACTCTTTCCTTTGTAAATAAACTCGTTCCACTGCAAATAAACATGTTCCTTAACTGCAGGGTTAAGGGGATAGGTTCAAGGGGCAAGGATAGCCTTCCAATCAAATAATCAATCCTTTGTAATCCATTTATCATATAGGTTACAAAGGTTTTTTCTTTTCCCTCCATCCTCCCCTATATCCCTTTTTCCTTATTCCTTATCCCTAAAAAAGAACACCTTCTTCTGAGATTCCTACTTTTGGACAGTTCCGTTACTTTTTTGAGAAAGAACGTAATATCAAACGGGAGGTTTCAACCCGTTACAGCCCGAAGAAATATGAACAGGAGTACCGTCCTGTGTTGGGAAATTCCAGTACGGATGCTATAGGACCTGGTTCGGTATTCCAAATTGATGCAACTGTGGCTGATGTATATTTGGTTTCCCGCTTTAATAGGACACATATTATTGGTAGACCGGTGTTGTATATCGTTCAGGATTGCTTTTCCAAACTAATTGTGGGGCTTTATGTAGGCCTTGAAGGACCTTCATGGCTTGGAGCAGCAATGGCTCTTGCAAACACTGCTGGAAACAAAGTCTCTTTTTGTAGTCAGTATGGTATAGATATTCAGGAAGAAGAGTGGCCTGTACATCATCTCCCTCAGGCAATTTTGGCAGACCGAGGGGAAATGCTTTCAGACAATGCAGAGAGTTTGATTATGAATCTTGGGATTACGGTAAAGAATACCCCGCCTTTCAGGGCTGACTGGAAGCCGTTAGTAGAAAGATATTTTAAATTGACCAATGAGCGTACAAAATCATTACTTCCTGGAGCGGTAAATACAGATTTTATGCAGCGAGGCGGGAGAGATTACAGGCTTGATGCGAAACTTGATTTAATGCAATTTACTGCCATTATTATAAAATGTGCGTTATTCCACAACAACCATTATCGTATTGACAATTACAACAAAGATGAAATGATGGTGGCAGACGAAGTGGAGCCTATTCCAAGAGAAATATGGAATTGGGGTATTGCTAACCGAATGGGAAAACTTCGGCATGTAGATGAGGAAGTCGTGAAACTTAACCTGATGCCCACAGATAACGGAGTGGTTACTGCAAAGGGGATACGGTTTAAGGGCTTATTCTACAGTTCAAAGTCAAGCATGAAAGAACAGTGGTTCACAAAAGCCCGTAGCAGTGGAAGTTGGAAAGTGCCTGTATGTTATGACCCAAGAAACATGAATTACATATACATTAAGAAATCTGCCACCGAGTTTGAGAAATGCTACCTGCTGGAATATCAGACAGCCTTTAAGGGTAAGTACATCGAAGAAATTGAATACCTGATGGAGTGGGAAAAGATGCAAAAGGCTAAAAGTCTTGATGAGGGATTGCAGGCCAAGGCAGATTTAATAACAGAAATAGAAACAATAGTTGAAGGGGCAAAAAGCAAGACAAATAAAGAACTTTCACTATCAACAGAAAGCGATGCACAAAGGAAGAAAAATATACGGCAAAACAGGCAGGTTGAAAAGGAGATAAACCGGGAGACAGAGGCTTTTGAATTAGACAAGCAAATTAATGATAAGAGTGCAGAGGTAATCTCTTTTAATGATATTGAGGAGGAATTACCATCTAATCCTCTTGACTTGCTGAGAAGAAAACAGAGAGAGGCGTTTGGGAAGATTAGGGAATAAAGGCTTAAGTGAAATTTATTTCAGAGGTTGAAAGTACAAAGGAGAGATATGAAATTATGGGAAAAGTGGCAATACCTAATGGTGTGGAGGGGGAAGAGGCAGTATACAGGGAGCAAATAATAAGAGAATATTCAGGAAATCCTTTTATAGAGGCACTTCCTCCTATTTATGCTCCTGAAGAAGTGGTCGAGAAGTTGGCTGTTTATCCGTATTACAGTGAAGAAGAACGGAATCTCGATGCACACTACAGGATACATCTTACCCAAAAACTTTTTCAGTGTTTTCAGCCTCTACCCCAGCATTTAGATTTAGAAAGCAGGATTTCAAGAGTCATACGGCAGGGATACTTACCGAGGAACCCTATAAGTAAAGAATATGTAATAAGTTTAAAGGATGGATATAGGGCTGTACAGAATTGCGACATTAATGCCAATCAGCAGTTTAGGACAACTGCTTGTGGTTTTACTATCATTGGCGTATCAGGTATGGGAAAGTCTGTGTCGGTCAATAGGGTTCTATCTATGTATCCGCAGGTTATTGTACACAGCAGGTATAAGGGGCAGGGATTCAGTTTCTACCAGTTGGTGTGGCTAAAGTTGGATTGCCCCTTCGATGGCAGTGTGAAAGGGCTTTGCATTGACTTTTTTAACAAAGTGGACCAACTAATGGGGACTGATTTTTACAGGAAGGTTGCTAACTCAAAGAAGCCTGTCGACTATATGCTGACGCTTATGTGTCAGGTGGTAAGAAATACTGGGCTAGGCTTGCTTATTATCGATGAAGTCCAGCATCTGTGCGGGGCAAGAGGCCTTGGCGATGAAAGGATGCTTAACTTTTTTGTAACTCTTGTCAATACCGCAGGAGTACCTATTATATTAATAGCAACTCCCAAGGCTATGTCAATTTTACAGAGTGAATTCCGACAGGCAAGAAGGGGTTCAGGCCAGGGGGATATGGTGTGGGAAAGGTTACAGTATGATGAAAACTTTGAAATACTGCTGGATTCCCTTTGGCAGTATCAGTGGACGAGGAAAGAAAGCATATTAACAAAGAGCATGCGAGAATTGTTGTATGAAGAATCTCAGGGAATAATTGATATAATCTGTAAAATCATTGTCATGGCACAAACTATTGCAATTTCCACTGGAAAAGAGCAGGTTGATGAAAAATTAATACAACAAGTAGCAAGAGAACATCTCCAATTGGTTAGACCGATGATTTTAGCGTTGAAATCGGGGAACATTAGGGAGATTGCTAAATATTCTGATATTTGCACGGCTGAGATTGACTATGGCAAGTTAGTGAATCAGGAGAAACTGCCAGTAGAAATGCGGATGAGAATAAGGGCAATAAAGGAGCAAAAGGAAAAAAGGGAAAAGGAAAATAAAACTTCAAAAATGGAACAGGCTCTTTACAAGTTAGCGGAACTTGGTATTGATGTTGCAAAAGCCAGAAAAGCCGTTGAAGCAGTGTTTGAAGCAGAAGGCCATAATATAGATGAAGGACAACTTGTTATAAAAGCGATTCAGGTTCTTTCAGGAAACACAACGGAAAAGAAGTCTAAAAAAGTGAAGACTACTCCGAAATCAGAAAATGACTTGCGCTATATTGTGGAGGAAGGTAGAAATCAGGGGAAATCGGCATATGATGCGCTAAAGGACAAGGGATATATCAAAGGAGAGAGGAATGACACTTTGTTCAAGGCGGTGTAATTTAAATGATGCATTTTTTTCCAACCCCATATCCTGATGAAATCCTTTATAGTGTATTGGCACGCTATAGTGTTCGCTGTGGGATTACAAGTTATCAAACTATCATGGAGAGCATATTTGGAAAGTGTAGTTCCAGGGCTGTAATGGAAATGCCTTTTAATTTGAATTCGCTGGTATCTAACCTACCTGTGAATTGTCCTTATACTGCTGATGATTTGATTTATAATCATACTCTGTACCCATTCTTTACTGCATTTCTTCCAAAAGAACGGGCAGAAGAAGTAAAACAATTAATGCTGTCTGAAGGTGGAAGCAAAATTTATGGTAAAGCAGGTATTATCGGCAGTAGGATTCCACTAAACCAATATTTAAGATTTTGTCCCAAATGCTTCGAAGAAGAGCAGAAATTGTATGGTGAAGGATATTGGCACAGGTTGCATCAGATACCCTTTGTAATGGTGTGTCCTATACATAAAGCGATTCTTCATAATAGTACTGTTTTAGTGCGGGGTCATAATCCACAAGCCTATGTACCTGCTGACGCTGATAACTGCATTAATAATGAATTACTTTATTTCAAACCTGAAACGATAGAGAAGTTTGTACTCATTGCTCAAGATGCAAGATTATTGCTTGAGAACCGGTATCCATATAAGCCGTTTAAATGGTTTGCCAAACAGTATTTAGAACGGTTTAAGGAATTAGGATATGCTAATGTAAATGGTAAAGTGTATTGGGAACAAGTAAAAAGGGATTTTATAAATTTCTACGGACTTGAGTTTCTGAATGCTGTCTATTCAAATGTATGGGATAAGGAACAGGGAAGGTGGCTGAAGGAAGTTACGCACAGCGATGCGAAGGCAGTGTATCCAATTCGGCACCTGATGCTGGCAAGATTTTTAGGAATAGGAGTAGAAGAACTTTTTATAAAAGAGTTAAATTACAGACCTTTCGGAGAAGGACCTTGGGTATGTCTTAATCCTGCTGCTGACCACTTTCTTGAACCTGTAATAAAAGACGTAGAAATAAAGTATAGGCGTAGAAATAAGAACACTAATGGTTTTTTCAGATGTCCCTGCGGATATGAATATATGGAAACAGTTACAAGAGAACAAGGAGAAAGGGGTAAGGGGCGGCGCAGATTTGTCAGGGTTGTAGAGTATGGACATGTATGGAAGGCTAAGGCTCATGAATTGCATGAAAGTGGAGTAAGTATTCAGGAAATTGCAGTAAGACTTAATGCAGATATTAGTACTGTAAGAAAGTATATTTCTGAAAAAGGACAGGAAAAAAGCAAAAAGTTAGTAGAACGTAATAGTGTTGCTTCTGCGGAGTTTGAAGTAAAAAGACAGTATCACAGGGAAAAGTGGCTTCAGATAGTCAGGGAAAATCCAGACAAAGGCAGACTTGAATTACGGAGGCTGGGTAAATATACCTGTACCTGGTTATGCAGGAATGATAGGGAGTGGTGGGAGAAAAATACTCCTGCAAAGAAATACGTTCAGGCTTACAGTAATGTTGATTGGGAAATTAGGGACAAGGAAATCTTACAGCATGTTAAGCAAACTGTTCAGGAAATATTAGAAAGTGATGAAAAACCTCAGAGAATCAGCCTGCGGTTGATTAAAACTAAGTCAGGACTTAAGAGTTTCGATTTGCAACTAGATAAATTACCACTAACCAAGTCATTCATCAATTCTGTTATAGAGGCTCCTATGGAATTGCACAAGAGGCGTATACAATGGGCAATTGATAAACTTAATGAAGAAGGCAAGGCATTGACTGTTACTAATATTACTGCCATGACAGGTGTAGGTAATAGATATAGGAAGCAGGTTGTGGAAGAGATTAAGAGGGTGTTAGGGGAGTTGGGTGAAAGGTAGTAAGGTGTAAGAAAGTAGGTGCTTTTGCTGGTTATATAGTGTAAAATAAAGGTAAATAGTACAGATTAGTAGAATATTGTGAAGTAAGAAATTTAGAAATAAGAAATTTATATGATTGGCAGATAAGCAGGAATTTCTTTGTGAAATTGAAAGGAGTTTTGAAATTGAAATGTGCATATTGCGGAAAAGAAGCAAAAGGAACTAAAGAACATATTATTTCACGTGCAATTCTTAATTTATTTCCAGAATGCTATTTAACATTTGATGGTGCAAGACATGTGATTCACGAGGCAGACCCGGTGGTCAAAGATGTTTGTGAAGATTGCAATAAAAATAGAATCTCTTATATTGATAACTATGCAAAAGAATTTATTAGCCGATATTTTACGAGAAAATACAACGAAAATGATATAGTTGAAATCGAATATGATTATGTGATGATTCAAAAATGCTGTTAAAATATGCATTTAATGATATGCGGTCTCATAAAGAAGATTGCTCATTTTATGACAAAGAAATGCTTTATTACCTTATGAACGCATGCGATAATGTCCCGAAGGAAAATGTGACAGTACTATGTGGATTGGCGATTAATGTGTCTCCTATGCCTGATGCAATGTTTGGAAATCTGAAATTGCGATGGTGCAAAGACCCCTTCTTTTATTCAAATAGTACAATAAGAAATATTGATTATGAAACGGGTCAGGTTTTTCTTAATGAAACTGTAGAAAAGGAGGAATTTCCTGATTTGAAATTTTCATATTTGTTTAGGTTTAATAGTGTACAGTTTTTGTTGTTGTGCTGGAATAAAAATTCGGAGAAAATCGAACAGAATAAGGTTGTTTTAAAGTGCCAATATCCATATTACTTAATGAATGCTAATGATAAAAAAGCAGTTATACCGCTATGTACAGATGAGTTAAATTATCATAAATTTGAACATATACATGTACGCTGGGATGGACTGTTTGAAGTGGGGTTAATGAGAAAATATGCGAGTGGTGGGACATATGGATATAAAGAATCATATGAAAAAGAATGGATAGAAGAAGAAAAAAGAATAAAAAAACATCCACGTTAAGAGTGTGTTGTATTATGGTTTCCTATATTTTGAGTAAGTAATTTCATTGATAAATTCCAATTTATAGTTGGGTTGGTTCGTAATATTCTTATAATGCAGCATAAAGAACTTAAATCACATTTCAATACATATAAACCAAGCAGAACTCTTCCCATTAGACTTTGCTTATATTTTTGGAAGGACATTATTTTCTTTTTGGAATAAGTTTATTTACTTTGGAACGACTTTATTTTCATTTAGGAACGACTTAAGAGTTATTTGATTCACAAAATAAAACAACAAAAAATAGCGCAGAAAATAAAATACATATGATAAAGTCGTTCCATGTTGTTAACATAAATCATATCAAAGCGTACTTATTCATATTTTTATAGTCTATAACTCTGAAACCCTGATAACATCTGTACCCTATAACCCTTATATTTCAAGGTTTACAGCACATTGAGGTCAGGGAAAGACTTTATTTTCATTTTAGAACAACTTATGACTTGTTTATTTAAAGCAAAATGATAACAAAACAGCGTAAATAATTAAACACGTACGATAAAGTCGTTCCGTATTGTTAACATAAAGCATAGTTAAGAGTATTTGCCTGCATTTTTATAGCCTGCAATCCTGAATTCCTGATATCATATATACCCTTAAATACTGGTATTCCAAGGCTTACAGCATTATGGTGTTAGAGAATGACTTTATTTACTTTTTAGAACAACATTATTTTCATTTTGGAACGACTTAACCTGATTTTATCAAAAACCTTAACCCTTACCCCCTAAATCCTTAGTCCTATCTATGTGAATATAAAATAAACTCATTCCCTCCCCAACTCCGCAAACCCGCATGGTTGATGGATGGGAGAAAATGGATGAAAATAAAGATGTTCCGTAAAATGGATAGTTGAATTGAATTAAATGGGAAAAATGGAAGGGATATTAGGAAATAAAGTCGTTCCATAGAAGAGGTTTTAAAGGGATAAGGATTAAGGGAAAAGGGATAATGACAGAAATATAAAATCCTTTGTAACCAGCATAATAAGTGGATTACAAAGGATTGATTTGTTAAAAGGATGCATAACTTAATTCCTTAAACCTTGCCCCTTAACCCTGTTCCAAAGGAACATCTTTATTTTCAGCGGAACGACTTTATTTGCTTTGGAACGAGTTTATTTGATGTTTACAACATCTGTGATTATCAAATAAAGTCTTTCCAACCTCATCCCCGCAAACCCGCATGGCTGATGGATGGGTAAAAATGGATGAAAATAAAGATGTTCCTCAAAATGGATGGTTTGATTGAATTAAATGGGAAAAATGGAAGGGATAAAAGTAAAAAAAGATTTCAGAAGGGGTATTTTTTTCCCATCCACCATTCTATGGCCATCGTTAAAATACTCTTTTAGCATCAGTTCATAAGTCATAGTCAAGGAATGTTTGGCAGAACTATAGTAGAACCTGTTTATTGCAATTCTGAATATGCGCTTTATTTCTTCGTCGACATTAATACCATCGCCGACAATATCTGCATGCTTTCTTGGTCGCCCAAGTTTTACGCCTTTGGTATTCCTTTCTTTACCTCTACCGCCACACCTGTCATAGTCAGGCAGTAGGGCATTTACTATCTTGCCTCTTATCCAATACCGTTTCAGATATTTATAAATTACTTTCTCTGAAAGTCCGTATTTTTGTGCAACTGTTTTTACATGTTTAGCCCTTTCCCTTGGATAATAAATTTCAGGTTCTAAAATAACTATACTTGATATAGCCTCCCACGCTCTGTCCCTTATGTCTTTAGCCTTCTCTGACAGTAATTCCTCATCAACAACTCTTGAAAACGGGTCTTTATCAAGCATTATTGCTTCCTCTGTATCCAAGGCTACTTTGTACTCGCTTATTGTCTTTGCATAAGGAAGTTTATTGGCATTTACATCAATGACATAAGTTAAGTCGCTCATTTCATCTAACCATAGAATCCGTTCAATTACACTCTCCCCTTGTGCCTCGTTTCCTATCCACTCAATTAAAGCATTAACCGTTAACACTTATTATTCCCTCCTCCATATCCTTAACAACTTGAATACTGTTTGCGGGAACATTTAAGTCTATTGGTGTTTCCATATCAATCTTAATCGCTTTTACGGCAACCAGATAACGGAACAAGAACAGGCCTGTCCCTGTATCCAGAGCATAATCATAATCAAAATCAGCAATTACACTCCGTATGGATTTTGTACTGTTAGCAAGCCTGAACTGAAGCGCTGAACCAAGTTCAACTATATCATCCTCATTAAACCTCATGTCAGGCAGCATATGTATTGATGAAAGCGCCCATTCTATGTTTTTGGCTTTATCACGGTTTATGTCTTTCTCCGTCACAATAGCCCAGTCCACACCTTTTATTTGCCAATACCTGCGCTCCATTTCCAACTTTTCAAGCGTTGTTTTTCTCTCAAGAATTTTTGATGATTTCACACTCCTTGCAGCATATGAGGTTTTCCCATTCTTCAACTTAACGGTAATTAGAAATGTTGTGGTAAGGACATATGGACAGCCAGTTTTTTTGTCAATAAACAGATTCTTGCTAATATCCTGCTTATCTTGGACAACTTCATCAAAATCCAGCAGCGGATAAAACTCCCGAATATCGATTATTTTGTTCCCTTCGTCAAATTCTAAAAGGTAAAAGTACCAGGTTTCAATATCCGCCATAAAATGATGAACCCTTCCCGTTTTGATTCCCTTGATACGGCTGCACCTCCCCCTTGAGGAGAAATCTGTAACAGTAAGCCAGGGTTTATATTCCTTTCCTTCTCCCTGCCCCCTACCCTCCTGTAACCATTTATTTAATTTATTTTCATCCCAATCTATTTTCCGTTTAGCCATGCAGATACCTCCTGAGTTTAGGAGTCATGGGTTAAGGTAAATAGTATTAAGGCAATTGATTTAAAATCATTTTTCAATCTAGAATCATTACTCATTAACCCTTATTCTCCTAATCTTAAAAAATAAAAAATGCCACTGACATCAGTTGGACACCTCTATGGGTGACTGTGTCAATGGCACTTGGTCCATTTCCCTTAAACCTATTCCTATTATATCATGGACCGACTTTATTTTAAACGTAAAATCTGACTTGAAATAATATGCAGTAGTCGGATAAAATTCTGTGTAACCAACATAAGGAGGTATTTTATGAGGCATAGTGTTTTTACAACTATAAAATTGGTAATTCTCGTCAGTATATTCTTGCTATCATTTACTATAATTGCAGAAAATATATTTATTCGCTTTATTGCAGGTTCTCTACAAGGCATATTCCTTATAATACTTCTTTCTTTTACCGTAAAGGTTCAATCATTCTTTAAAAAAGATAAGAAATATTAAAGTTATGAGAAAAAGGTTTTGGTAGGTTTTTAATCTACTAAAACCTTTTTGCCGTAAAATTTAGTCCAGTATATTTAAAAGATTAAATGTATCGTGCTGTCCTTTAACATTTCTAAAAAGATAGCATTATCTATGATTTTATCTTGCTCTTCAATTGAATTATCCTGCTTTTTTCTCGTGAATTTAATCCTTCTCGTTTGCCTGTGACTATTAACAAAGGTATCAATATTTTGCTCATCTATATATCCAAGCCTAGTCCATTCATAAATCAGAAAATCATTTGATTTAAAGGTTATGGAAGTGTTGCTCCTGTCCTTAAAGCGCTCGTCTTTATAAAGCATTTCCTTGGCCTTAGAAACAAATTCATAGGTATCCCTGTCACTGCTGAAGATAGTTATAATATCAATGCTTCCACTGTAATAATAGGAAAGGATATAACTTAAAACGGCAATAGATATCTCTCCTGCATTCTTCTTCTGAATTCTTCCGTTTGAAAGTTTTCTTTGGTCTAGTCCCTCTTCATAAAACACGCTAAGCCATTCCTCATAAGGGTCTAAATCCTCTATAGGCCTATTTTTTAAGATGTTTTTCTTGATAAAACTAACAAGCCTGCTCACATTGTAGCAGCAATGCAAAAACAGATAGTATAATTCTGCTTCTTTGTAATCCACCAATGTTAAATAATCAACTTCATCTATAATTTGGACCTTCGAATAATGTTTTAAATCATTTATGTAACTTTTTCTATTATCACTATCACAGACCTCAACCCATACCCATTTGGGGATAAGAATCATATCATACTGGCTAAATATCTTTTCAGGGCTGACGCTCTTGCGTACCCATGTTAAAAATTCAACAGAGTTATTATCCAGGATGCAAACTTTGAGAGACATGCCCGTGGAAAGGTATTTTTTTAATTCTTTTATGCCTTCTCCTTTCATTTGGCAAGTCCCTCCACTCCTTTTTTAATTTTATTCTTTAGCGTGAGCAGAAACTGATAATTATCTTTATGATGGGAGACATCTGGGTTTTCTTTCATAACACTTTGTATTTTCTTCTCCAAACCACCTAAACTTACAACATATGAGGGTTTCACTAACTCTGCATCCAATTCCAAATCTATAAATTTCTGCACTAAGTTCTCAGGTTTATTATCAAAATGCTCAAGAATTTTTTCTTTTAAATCCAAATCATTATATTTTGTAACGGCTTCTTCAAACAGTTCTATCAGTACTGCCTTATATGGTGCCTTATATACATCCATGCATTTTATGACTCTGTCGATAAAATCTTCATCATCTAATGAATAGTAGTAATCGTACACATTGCCAAAAATCATTTTTGCAGCAAAATAATCTGCTTTTCTTTCATTTAAATCCATATCAACGGCAATGTTATGGGTCTCATCCCTTAAACTGAGGTCATAGAACAAATGATATATTTCATGCCATGCAACAAAATATTGGTAGACACGGGGCTGTGCTGTATTGATAACTGGTATTTTAATACTTCCCTTTGTAATAATAGCCCCGCCCCAATACTCATCATCAATAGGAATCTGGATTAAATGCTTCTCTTTTAATACCGAAAAAGACAGTTTATCCTGTCCCGTTACCCTCGACTTATTAAATCTGACTGTAAAATCATTTGTTAATCTTAATATATCATCTTTAATCAGGTTATTTTTTTCAATAACCTGCTCAAGATTATTACTCGTTATTAATTCCGACATAATCTGCACCTTCTTAATTGTAATACAGTTCGCACATATGAACTATATCCTCTAAAATACCAAACATCTCTTGAGCATTAGGGTTCAGGGCATGATTCTCTGGAGCATTGTCAGACAGCACAAAAACAGGTTCCTTTTTCGCATTGTACTTTGGAACATAATTTAGTAGTTGTTCTTCATCCATGTCCTGGCTGTCCAAAATCTTTTGAATATGGGTTTTGAATGTAGCGAGGCTGTCGACTTCTCCTTTGATTAGTTTATCTAAAGTAGGCCGTGAAATATTAGTAAGCCTTGAAAAGGAAGACTTTGTATATCCATTGTCTTTAATGATATTTAATATATTTTTACCGATTAGTTTTCGATTTTCGAATAATAATTCCATGCTCATTTTTTACACCTCCTACTTTATTATACACCAAAAGTGTAAAAAAAGATACGGTTTGTAAAAAATATTTTTACAAGGTTCGTTGTATAATTAAATGCAACACCAAAAAAATATAGAAGGTTCGTTGTATAATTAAATGCAACACCAAAAAAATATAGAACCATAGCGAGAAAATCATGTATAATATTTTTAACCAAAAAAAAATAATACAGTGAGGTGCTCGCTATGGCTAATTCTAATTGTAA
>NZ_RXHQ01000032.1 GCF_004138105.1 Xylanivirga thermophila
TACAATTAGAATTAGCCATAGCGAGCACCTCACTGTATTATTTTTTTTTGGTTAAAAATATTATACATGATTTTCTCGCTATGGTTCTATATTTTTTTGGTGTTGCATTTAATTATACAACGAACCAAACTTTTTTATTATAGGGTTACAATTGTTTTAACTGTTTATATATAAAATGTTACGATAAAATAAGATAATTATACTAAATTGGATAAAAACAGATTTAAAGCTGGAGTATAGTATTTTTTAAAATTGATAAACGCAAAAGAATAGTGTATAATCATCAAAGTACAATATATTGTGGTCGGGAGGTAATTTAATGCTATATGTAGTGAAGAGGGATGGCAGAAAGGTTGATTTTGATTATAATAAAATAACCAAAGCCATAAAGGGTGCAGCAGAGGAGATTGCGTTTCCTTTAAAGGAAAGTGAGGCAATAGAATTAACAAGAAATGTTATAGCCCAAATAGAGGAAAGAAATAAGGATAGTATTACAGTAGAAGAGATTCAGGATATAGTAGAAGGTATATTATTGCAGAATGGATATAGGAAAGTAGGAATAGCTTTTTATAATTACAGAAGAGAGCGGAACAAGATAAGGGAAATAAAATCTGATCTTATGAAATCCATTGAACAGATAGGCGTTCAAACGGATAGGGATAACGCAAACGTTGGAAATAATTTTTCAGCCAAGCTTTTAAGAATAGCTAGTGAATCAAATAAATGGCACAATCTTGCAGTTATGCCTAAACATCTGGCTAAGGCCCATGAAAATGGGGATATCTATTATCATGATCTGGATAGTTACAACTTAACTACCAATTGTCTACATATACCTACGGGGGAAATTTTAAAACGGGGGTTCAATACAGGGTATGGGAGTATAAGGACTCCAAAGCGTATAGAATCGGCAGCAGAACTTTCATGTATATTGCTACAATCAACGCAAAACGATATGTTTGGGGGACAGTCCCATGCCGATTTTGACAACGATTTAGGGGACTTTGTTGAGCCTACCAGGCGGGAGATTATAGCAGAACTTAAGGAATACGGCATGGAAGATGATAATATAAAGGAGTTGGCGAAAAAAAAGGTTGAGAAGTCCGTTCATCAGGCAATGCAGGGGATAGTATACAACCTTAATACGATGCATTCTAGGGCAGGAAGCCAAGTACCTTTTTCGTCCATAAACTTAGGTATTCCAAAGAATGAGGATGCGGCACTGGTATGCGAAGCCTTTCTAGAGGAATATGAAAAAGGCTTAGGTAAGGGTGAACAGCCCATATTTCCCAATATAATCTTTAGGATAAAGGATGGAATAAATAAAAAACCAGGGGATCCATACTATTATCTGTATGAATTGGCTTGTAGAGTAGCAGCTAAAAGGATGAATCCCACATTTATGAATATAGATGCAGATTTCAACAAGAGATATTATGAGATGGGATATCTGCCGGCTACTATGGGATGTAGAACATATATAATGTCTAATTGTAATGGAGATCCCGGGGTAAAGGGCAGGGGAAATATAGCACCTACCACAATAAATCTGCCTAGGCTAGGCATACTTGCCAAAAAGGATGTGGATAAATTTTTTGAATTGCTTGATGATAGGTTGGAATTAGCCAAGGAATCTTTACTTAATAGATATGAAGTCTTAAAGAATTTGAGGGTTAAGGATCTTCCTTTTGTAGCAGGGCAAGGGCTTATGAAAGGATCGGAAGGGCTATCGGAGGATGATTCCATAGAACCGATATTAAAACAGGGTACCTGGGCCATAGGGTTTATAGGCCTTGCAGAAACCTTAACTGCCTTAACAGGGCATCACCATGGTGAAAGTGAAGAGGCACAGGAATTAGGTATAAAGATAATAAAGCATATTAGGGAATATACCGATAAAACGACCAAGGAAACCCATTTGAACTGGTCTTGCTATGCAACTCCGGCAGAAGGGTTAAGTGGTAAATTCATAAAGCAAGATAAGAAGGTATTTGGAGAGATAGAAGGGGTTACGGATAAGGATTACTACACAAACTCCTTCCATGTGCCGGTATACTACAATATATCCATTAAAAAGAAGATTAATATAGAAGCTCCATACCATGCATTATGCAATGGTGGACATATAACATATATTGAGTTGGACGACTATCCTACATTGGATGTAATAAAGAGCATAATAGACTATGCCTATAACGAAACAAATATAAATTATGTGGGTATAAATTTTCATATGAAATACTGCAGAGATTGTGGCTGCAGGGTGGAAGCTGAGCATGATAATTGTCCAAAATGCGGTAGTACTAATATTCAGGGTATATCAAGGGTTACTGGATATCTGAGTTTAGATGAAAGGTTTGGAGAAGGCAAGGTGGCAGAGAGGAAGGATAGGATATCCCACACTACAAACAAACATAATTATTAAACCTTGTTTTTATCCCTTAAGGAGGAATATATATGGATCTTCAAATAGCGGGATTTTTAGATAACTCTCTGGTAAACGGGGAGGGTCTTAGGTTCGTAGTTTTTGTATCCGGGTGCAGGCATAACTGCGATGGATGCCATAATAGGGAGATGCAGGATTTTCAATATGGCAAAAGGATGGATGTAGGGGATATTCTGAAAAAAATAGAGGATAATATGCCATTGATAAAAGGGGTAACTTTTTCCGGTGGGGAGCCTTTTGAACAGGCCGAGGCTCTCCATGAGCTGGCCTTAAAAATAAAGGAAAAGGGACTAGATATATGGTGTTATACCGGATATAAAATTGAGGATATAATAAATAGCGGTGATGATAAAAAAATTGCATTACTGAAGGAAGTAGATATATTGGTAGATGGTAAATTTGATAAAAACCTTGTGGATAATCCCCTTAAGTATACGGGATCATCCAATCAAAGAATTATAGATGTTAAAAAATTTCTTTCTAGTACCCTATGAAAGTAATCTGTTGAAGTTATAATGGACAACTATTACCACATATTAATTAGGAAGTAGGACAAAAAGGGTGTGTATATATGGCCGGATTGATATGGCTTTTCCTAATTATATGTGGTATTATTATTGCCTTTTTACAGGGTAATATAGAAGTTGTAACTCAGGCAGCCTTAGAAGGGGCGGCAAAGGCGGTAGAGATAAGCTTTGGACTCATAGGCGCATATTGCTTGTGGCTGGGTCTTATAAAAGTTGCTGAGCGGGCTGGGCTGGTTAAGGCATTATCAAAGAGGATGGGTGGTATAATGGGGTTTTTATTTCCTGATGTACCTAAAGATCATCCGGCAATGGGTGCCATGACCATGAACATCATAGCTAATATGTTAGGGCTTGGAAACGCTGCAACTCCATTTGGTCTAAAGGCTATGGAAAATCTTCAAGATCTTAATAAAGATAGGCATACAGCTACCAATGCCATGGCCATGTTTTTGGTAATAAATACTTCTTCAGTGCAGCTTATTCCTGCAACAGTGGTGGCTTTGCGTACCGCAGCAGGATCACAAAATCCTGCCGAGATAGTAGGTACAGCTCTTATCGCTACTCTTTGTTCTACTATAGTCGGTATTATAAGCGCAAAGATACTTAGTAGATACATGTGAGGTGTTTCTGTGAGTTTTATAAAATGGCTATCCTCCATGGCCATTCCCTTTTTTATATTCATAGTATTGGCATATGGATATGTAAAGGATATAGATGTATATGATACCTTTATAGAAGGGGCGGCTGAAGGGATTTCTACGGTGATAAAGGTGCTTCCATATTTAGTGGCCATGTTTGTGGCCATATCCATATTTCGTGCATCAGGTGCAATGGATATGCTTGTAGGATTTTTATCTCCCATTACCAGTTTTTTAGGCATACCTGCCGAAGTGATGCCTTTAGCAATTATGCGGCCCATGTCAGGTGCAGCATCTACTGGTATGCTGGCTGAGCTTTTAAATGAATATGGACCGGATTCATTTATAGGGCGGGTAGCTTCTACCATGGCAGGATCTACAGAGACCATATTCTATACCCTGTCAGTATACTTTGGTAGTATAGGTATAAGAAAAACCAGGCATACGGTATGGGCTGCTTTATTGGCTGATTTAGCCGGTATTATAGCTTCTGTTTTTATATGCAATTTGGTGTTTGGAACATAAATTTCTTGTTATTTTGATTTATTTTTGGTATCATAAAAGAATGGTGTATATATATTATATAAAGATGGAGGCTTATACGGAGCTATGACAGTAGATGTATACCCGACGAGGGATAGTGTAATCGAGAAGGAAATAAAGGATAAAGTGGTGGTAGTAGTGGATGTTTTAAGGGCTACTAGTACTATCATAACCGCCCTTTATAACGGTTGCAAAGAGGTAATTCCGGTTATGGATATAGAAGAGGCCATGGTTATGACCAAAAACTATGAACGGGATGCTTTTTTGCTAGGCGGGGAGAGAAATGCGGTAAAGATAGAGGGTTTTGATCTGTCGAATTCTCCACTTGAATATACCAGGGACAAGGTGGAAGGCAATACCATAATATTTACTACCACCAATGGGACAAAGGCCATAAAACAGGCGGGAGATGCAAAAAAGGTATTGATAGGTTCCATTATAAATGCCGATGCACTATGTGGTGCTCTTTTGGATTTGGATGCTGATGTTGCATTTGTATGTGCAGGTACGGAAGGCCGTTTTTCCTTGGATGATATAATAGCGGTAGGAGCTATTATAAGCCGTTTAAAGTCAAAGGGTGCACAACTTTCTTTGGATGATTTGGCAATGGTTTGCCTTTATTTATATGAATCCAATAAATCTTCACTGCATGATATCTTAAAGGATACATATCACTATAAAAGATTGTTGGAAGAGGGATTTACAGATGATTTAAAATATTGCTTAACTCCAAACAGGGCCCCTATTGTGCCCATGTATAAGGACGGCGTTATAAAAAATATATATTGACAAAAGCGCAATAATTGCATATATTTATTGAAAAGGTATAAAAATATATATAAACAGATATAAACGCTATGAAGGGAAGAGTAGACAATATCCATATGCCCAAAAGAGAGCCGGATAAGGTGAGAGCCGGCGGCAGAGCTGGATTGTTGAACATGGCCCCTGAGCGGGGTGGCTGAAAGGTTAGTAGGTCGCCACGGACATCTCCGTTATTAGGATGGGACGATTATGTCGTCTTTGAGTCTCTTTGCCGCAAGGCGGGAGAAAATCAGGGTGGTACCGCGAAACATACCCCTCGCCCCTTATGGAGTGAGGGGTTTATATTTTTTATAAAAAGGAAGGGATGGTTTTATGTCAGATAAAAAAACGTTTTATATCACAACCCCCATATATTATCCAAGTGACAAGTTGCATATAGGTCATTCATATACTACGGTAGCAGCCGATGCCATGGCTAGGTTTAAAAGACTTACTGGCTATGATGTGATGTTTTTGACAGGTACGGACGAACATGGACAAAAGATAGAAAAGATTGCTAAAGCCAAGGGTGTTACTCCAAAGGCGTATGTGGATCATATAGTGGATGGTATCAAAAAATTATGGAATATGATGGATATATCATATGATGATTTTATACGTACTACGGACAAGAGACATGAAGTGGTGGTACAAAAGATATTTAAGAAGCTCTATGATCAGGGGGATATATACAAGGGTGAATATAAGGGTTGGTATTGTACCCCATGTGAATCATTCTGGACAGAGAGACAGCTTGAAGACGGCAAATGCCCAGATTGTGGCCGGGATGTGGAACTTGTAAGGGAAGAGGCGTACTTTTTTAAACTCTCAAAATACCAACAACCCCTTATAGATTATATTAAATCCCATGATGAATTTATACAACCCCAATCCAGACAAAATGAGATGATAAATAACTTCTTAAAACCCGGTTTGGAGGATCTTTGTGTATCTCGTACTTCATTTAAATGGGGTATACCGGTAACATTCGATAAGGATCATGTAATATATGTATGGGTTGATGCCCTCTCTAACTATATTACTGCATTAGGTTTTATGACCGATGATGACAGTAAGTATAAAAAATATTGGCCGGCAGATGTTCATCTCGTAGGTAAGGAGATAGTAAGATTTCATACCATTATATGGCCTGCAATGCTCATGGCCCTTGATTTGCCACTTCCTAGACAGGTATTTGGGCATGGTTGGCTCATACTTGAAGGGGGTAAGATGTCAAAATCCAAGGGTAATGTGGTGGATCCTGTAGTCCTTATAGACCGATATGGTTCAGATGCCATAAGATATTTTCTATTGAGGGAAGTGCCCTTTGGTTCCGATGGCGTATTTTCAAATGAAGCGCTAGTAAATCGTATAAATTCTGATTTGGCAAACGATCTGGGAAATCTATTGAGCCGTACTATTGCCATGATAGATAAATATTTTGACGGTATTATACCTGCTCCCGCCGTTGAGGAAGATGTGGATAAGGATTTAAAGGCCGTTGCCCTTGATGCACCTAAGCGAGTAGAAGAGATGATGGATGCTTTGCAGATAAGTAATGCCTTATCTGAGATATGGAAATTAGTATCCCGAACCAATAAGTATATAGATGAAACCGTGCCGTGGGTACTAGCAAAGGATGAAGATAAAAAGGATAGGCTTAAGACTGTAATGTATAATCTGGCAGAGTCATTGAGGTTTATATCGGTACTCATATCCCCTTTCATGATCCATACTCCGGTAGAGATGCAAAGGCAACTGGGTATAAAAGAGGCACATAATATGACCTGGGATAGCCTACAGGCTTTTGGAGCTATAAAGCCTGGGACAGAGGTGCATAGGGGAGATGTCATATTCCCAAGACTTGATATGGAAAAGGAGATAGAGCATTTGACACAGGTTCAGAAAAAAGCTAAGGATATAGATAATAAACAAGTTAAAAAAGATACGGAAAATGTTCAAGAAAAGGATAATAAAACGGATTATATTACCATTGACGAGTTTGATAAAATACAATTAAGGGTAGCAAAAATTGTGGAAGCTGAAAAAGTAAAAAAGGCTGACAAGCTTTTGAAGCTACAACTAGAACTTGGGGACGAAAAACGTCAGGTAGTTTCTGGGATTGCAAAATATTATGAGCCGTCAGAGCTAATTGGTAAGAAGGTAGTATTGGTAGCCAATCTAAAGCCAGTAAAGCTTCGTGGGGAGAAATCGGAAGGAATGATACTTGCAGCCTCCGATGACGAGGATAATCTGGTTTTGGTTACAGTGGATGGTAATATAGAAAGTGGCAGCTTTATAAGCTGAGGTGATTTAGATGTATTTTGATAGTCATGCCCATCTGGATGATGAAAAATTTGATGAAGATAGACATGAAGTGATAGAAGGCCTAAAAAAACGTGGCATATGCGGGGTGATAGATCCGGGGGATTCCATTGATAGCTCCAAAAAGGCAGTTGAGCTTGCAGAGGAGTATGATTTTATATATGCAGCAGTGGGTATACACCCCCATGAGGCGGGAGAAGTAAAGGACGAAGATATGGATATTCTCGCCTCTATGGCTAGCCATCCTAAAGTGGTGGCCATAGGTGAGATAGGCCTTGATTATTATTATGATTTTTCACCTAAGGATAGGCAAAAAGAAGAATTTATAAATCAAATAGAGCTTGCATATCGTTTAGACCTCCCTATAATAATACATGACAGGGATGCCCATGGTGATATGGTGGATATAATAAAAGACCATAGGGATATGATAAAGGGTGGCGTTATGCATTGCTTTTCAGGTAGTTGGGAACTGGCTAAAGTATTTATGGACTATGGGTTTTATATAGCCCTTGGAGGATCAGTCACCTTTAAAAATGCTAGGCGACCGGTAGAAGTGGCACAAAATATTCCCCTTGATCGCCTATTGATTGAGACCGATAGTCCCTATATGACCCCTGTGCCATATAGAGGGCAGAGAAATGACCCGGGATATGTATCACTGGTAGCCCAAAGGATAGGTGAGCTAAGGAATATGAATGGGGAAGATATTGGATATATAACGGCTCAAAATATCCCCAAGGCTTTTCCTAAGGTTTCTACCCCGATTCAATCTTAGATATGTGGAGGAAAGATGAGAATGGATAATATTTATGTATATCAGCTAGGGGATTCCCTTTATGTAAATTTGACCAACAGATGTACCAATAGATGTAGCTTTTGCGTAAGAAATGAAGACGGTGACAAGATTGGAGGATATGATCTTTGGCTTGAGAAGGAACCTACAGCAGAGGAGATCATAAAGCTTATAGAGGATCCCATTAAGTATGATGAAATAGTTTTCTGTGGTTACGGGGAACCGACTATAAAGCTAGATGAAATTATAGAGGTAGCCAAATGGATAAAGGGAAAAGGTGGTACAACAAGGATAAATACCAATGGACAAGCCAATCTATACCATGGATATAATGTGGTGCCCAAATTAAAGGGGCTGATAGATACCGTATCTATCAGCCTTAATGCCAAAAATGCAAAGGAATATGAAGAGGTTTGCCATTCTGATTATGGAGAGGAAGGCTTCTATGGTATGCTTGACTTTGCTAGGGAGTGTAGTAAGGTTATCCCAAATGTAGTATTATCTGTAGTGGATATACTACCTGAGGAAGACATAGAAGCATGTAGAAGGATAGCCGAGGATGTAGGCGCTACATTAAGGGTACGTGAAATGATAAAATAATTATCTATTATAATATGTTTCGAATATTTTTTTAGCAATATCTATCTTTATTGCCCCCTGATTTGCTGGTACTTCAAGTGCTATGCATACGAGCAGGGGGTTTTCTGTTTGATCTACTGTAAAAGCTACTATCCATGCTATTTCCTTGTCTTTTTCTTCATTTATTTGGGCTGTACCGGTTTTTGCGGCTAATTTTATATTTGGCATTTTAATGCCATGGGCTGTACCGCTTGGATCCTCAACTGTGTCTATAAGGGCTGCAAGTAATATCTCATTGGTTTTCCCATCTATCATATTATTTCGAGCCATATTCCGTCCAAATGAGGATTTTATATTTTCTTCTGAATCGGTAGTCTTATTTACCAGTTTGGGCCATACCATGCTGCCATTATTGGAGAATACCGTATACATAGATGCAAGCTGCAAGGGAGATATAAGAACCTCTCCCTGACCATAACCAGTGTCGGCAACTAATGGTTCGATCCATGGGGATGCACCTTTTTTTATTTGGGAAGGGGCAACCTGCAATGGAAATGGTACATCTACGCCAAAGCTGTATAGCTTTGCATACTTTTCTATATTAGGTCCACCGAGATTTAGGGCTGTCCATGCAAAATATATATTATCCGACCATACGATGGCATTTCTAAGATTTACAGGCCCATCAGGATGTGGAGTACGGTGTATTGCCCTATCACCCCATTCATCGGAAGGGCGCCATGTAGTGTTTTTAGCTTCTTCTACTATGGTATGGGGTGTAATGGCCCCTTCGGTAAGCCCCATTGCAGCTATAAACGGTTTTAGGGTTGAACCAGGTGTATAGGCGGAAATAGCACGGTTTACAAAGGGTTTATCCTCATTATTTGAAAGGGCTTCCCACTGGGATGAGGATATCCCAAGCGGGAACGGATTAGGATCATAGGATGGATTGCTTGCCATGGTGAGTACTTCTCCGGTTATGGGTTGAAGGACTACTATGGAGCCCTTTTGACCATCTAAAAGTTTGCTAGATAGTGTTTGGAGCTCTCCATCTATGGATAATACTACATTGTCGCCATGTTCTACATCAAGTTTTGCTATGTCAGATTTCTTCTTTTTATCTTTGTCTTTTATATATATGGTATATCCTTTTTTCCCAGATAATATATCGTTCATAGATCGTTCTATACCACTTCTGCCTATAAGACTGTTTTCATCATATCCCCGCTCTGGGTGTTTTTCCATATCCTCCTTATTTGCTTTTTGAACGTAACCAGTGATATGGGCAGCAGTATCTTCATAGGGATATTGCCTCGTGATTATGTGCTTGCTAGATAGTTTTACTCCCTTTACTGCTAATATTTGATTTTTAAATTCGTCAGATATATTTATGGGATAGGATTTTAGTGGTACGA
The DNA here is from genome assembly GCF_004138105.1 of Xylanivirga thermophila. Taxonomy (NCBI): domain Bacteria; kingdom Bacillati; phylum Bacillota; class Clostridia; order Caldicoprobacterales; family Xylanivirgaceae; genus Xylanivirga; species Xylanivirga thermophila. The sequence goes on from NZ_RXHQ01000032.1 coordinate 10,074, forward strand.
AGGTATCGTCCTTTACCCATTTTTGCGATAATTGCTTTAGTATATAATCGGGAGTGACTTCGATGATGGATCCAAGGTTTTTTGCAAATTCTTCCTTATCCGGTATAGAACCTGGAACCGCTCCAACAGTATAGGCTTCTCCATCTAATGCCATGGCATTTTGATACCTATCCAGTATACTTCCCCTTTTAGGGCGTACCTCTTCTATGTATACACCTTCGTCATCCTCTAATGAAGGGAATATTAACTTTGTAGACCAGTCTATTTTCCAGCCGCTTTTTTCCTTTACAAGGGGGATGGTGTAGCTCTGTTTAAATGAGGATATGGTATTTGTATGGAATGTGATATCTACAGGTATATATGCAGTATCCTTTTCTACCATCTCTTCTCCGAAGGTTTGTTCCATATCCTTAAGTCCTATTGCTGAAAATATCTTGTTGTATCTTGAAGTAAAATCTTCTTTCGATATTTTTCCTTTAGATGATTCAGATAAAAGCCCGTACATATCATCATACTTGCCGTTCTTCCACTGTTCCACAAAGGCCTTACTACTATCAATGGGACTTTGTTGGCTGCAGGATGTAAGTATTAACACCATGCATAGAAGTAGAATATATAATTTTTTCATAAAAATTTATGCCTCCTGTATTTTAAAAGTATTATTATGGATTTCCTAGTATATAAATTGCATTATTTTTATTTACTATAATATTACCTTAATTTATCGGTTTTTGCATCAACTTTTTTCAGGTTTTGGTTCGTAATATAAAGCATAATGGTACAAAATTTTTAAAATATGAATATTTGGCCTGCAGAGAGTGGCAGGAGTACATAAAGGCATATTGGATAAGTATTTTTTCATACGAGTAGCTGAATAGATAGACATGGCCTTGTTAAGAGGTAGTACATTTAATATTGCAAATTAGAAATAATTTAGAAGAACAGGAAAATTTGGATCAATATATTGACAAATACCAAATGTGTTGATATACTACATTATAGTAAGTTCATTGAATGAACTAATAAAATCACTAATAGACAAATATTCATTAATTGTATCAAAGTATTATTATTTTAAAAATCAGATTTTGTATTGCATCATATGTTGTAACAGTTAAAGCTTAGCCTATTTAAAATATAATAGGAGGGTAGCAGTATGGATAAGAGCATGGAAGATGTACCATTGTATAAGGATACAACTAAGGATTTTGAAGAAAGGGTAGAGGATCTGGTAAAACATTTATCTCTAGAAGAAAAAGTGTCTCAACTGGTCTATAATGCTTCTGCCATATCAAGTTTAGGTATTCCTGAATATAACTGGTGGAATGAATGTATACATGGTGTTGCTAGGGCAGGAGTAGCTACTGTTTTTCCTCAAGCTATTGGAATGGCAGCCTCTTTTAATCAGGATCTTGTATATAAAGTAGCCGTAGCTATATCTGATGAAGGTAGGGCAAAATATCATGAATTTACCCGCCAAGGGGATCGTGGTATATATAAGGGACTGACTTTTTGGTCTCCTAATATAAATATATTTCGTGATCCACGTTGGGGAAGGGGACAAGAAACTTATGGAGAAGATCCATATCTTACAGGTAGAATGGGAGTTGCCTTTGTTAAGGGATTGCAAGGGGATCATCCTAAATATTTAAAAACAGTTGCCACACCTAAGCATTATGCAGTACATAGTGGACCAGAATCTCTTAGGCATGAATTTAATGCTAAGGTTAATAAAAAAGACATGTATGAGACATATCTACCGGCTTTTAAAGAAACTGTAAAAGAGGGAAAAGCATATTCAATTATGGGTGCTTATAACAGAACAAATGACGAGCCTTGTTGTGCTAGTCCTACTCTGCTGCAAAAAATTTTGAGGGATGACTGGGGATTTGAAGGATTTGTAGTATCTGACTGTGGTGCTATAGAGGATATATATGAACCCCATAAAGTAGCATCCAGTCCGGAAGAAGCAGCAGCTATGGCATTTAAAAATGGTTGTGATTTATGTTGCGGGAAAATATTTAAGAATTTATTAAAAGCAATACAGGAAGGTCTTATAACTGAGGAAGAGGTAGATGTTTCAGTAAAAAGATTATTTATGGCCCGTTTCAAATTGGGAATGTTTGATCCAGAAGAAGAAGTACCATATACTCAGATACCTTACGAGGTAAATAACTGTAATGAGCATATACAATTGGCATTGGATACTGCTAGAGAATCTATGGTATTGTTGAAAAATGAAGGCAATTTGCTGCCTTTAAGCAAGACGTTGGGGACTATTGCTGTTATAGGACCTAATGCTCAATCCCAAAAAATACTATTAGGCAATTATAGCGGTACTCCTTCAGAGTATGTGACGGTACTTGATGGGATTAGAAGAAAGGTATCTCCTGACACTAAAGTTTTATATGCAGAAGGCTGCGAACTAGCCAATACATCTGAAGGATATTGGGGAGCTAAACCCACTAAGGGATTTGCTGAAGCTATAGCCGCTGCCGAACGTGCAGATGCAGTTATTATGTGTATGGGTATATCTCCTGCATTGGAAGGGGAAGAAGGAGAGGTAGCTGAATCTGATGGAGGAGGCGATAGGACAAAATTAGATCTTCCAGGATTACAAGAAGAACTTTTGAAAACTATATATAGCTTAGGTAAACCAGTGGTATTGGTTATATTAAATGGCAGTCCCCTATCTATCAACTGGGCACAGGAAAATATACCCGCAATACTAGAGGCTTGGTATCCTGGAGAACAGGGTGGAAACGCAGTAGCTGATGTTATATTTGGAGATTATAACCCAGCAGGTCGTCTACCTGTAACTTTTGTCAAATCTTTAGATGATATACCTCCATTTACAGACTATAATATGAAGGGTAGAACATATAGGTTTATGGAGAAAGAATCTTTATATCCCTTTGGATATGGCCTTAGTTATACGACATTTGAATATAGCAACTTAAGGTTAAATTCTGATATCATAAAAGTAGGAGAAGGTATAAATGTAAAAGTTGATGTTGAAAATGTTGGTTTTATAGCAGGGGATGAAGTAGTACAATTATATTTAAAGGACATAGAGGCCTCTGTAGATGTACCTATATGGGAGCTTAGGGGAGTTAAACGTATACATTTAGGGCCTTCAGAGAAGAAGACAATAGAGTTTAATATAGCACCTAGACAGATGGCTTTGATAGATGAACAAGGCAGATGCTTACTTGAACCTGGTCAATTTAGGGTATATGTAGGAGGGCAGCAACCTGATAAACGAAGTGAAGTTCTAACAGGCAAAAAGGTATTGTCATGTGAGTTTGAAGTAAAAGGTGGCATATTGGAGATGGAATACTGATATATTGCCTTAGTAGATTATTAACTAGGGTATTGGTTAAACAGAATTTACCGATAAAACAAGTTATCACTTTATGTGGACTTCATAACGCTTAAAGGTCTGGAATCAAAGGCCTTATCCACTTTATTTAGCAAATTAAGGAGGATTATTTCTATGATCGAGAGTTTAAACGGGATCTATGAAACTGTAAATTATCATGATGATTTTAAAATGCGAATTTACTGGAATGAGCAATATGAAGATTATCCGCAGCACTGTCATAATGCTTTTGAAATCATAATGCCTGTTGAAAACATATATAAGGTAGTCATAGATGAAGAGATGTACAATCTAAATCCTCAAGATATTATCATTATCCCTTCAAACACATTACATCAATTATATGCCCCATCTACTGGGTATCGGATTATAATGCAGTTTGATCGTTTTATGTTTGGTAATTTGGACGATTTAAATAAAGAGTTATATATGTTTTATCCTTGCGTGACCGTCACTTCTTCTTCAATGTCCAATATGCGTAAAGAGCTTTCATCACTTATTTTAAGTATGACAACGGAATATTTTTCCACCCTGCCATTTAGAGAGCCATCGATTTATTCCATGCTACTACGTTTTTTCACCATTCTGGGAAGATATTATACATATAATGATAATAAGTTATCAAATATAAAGTGTAAGAAGCCGATTAAATATATGGAATGGTTAGATGATGTGTGTAGATATATAAACGGAAATTGTACTGAGAATATCAAGATAGATGATGTAGCAAACGTTGCCGGATTCAGCAAATCTAATTTCGCACGCCTTTTTAAACAGAGTATGGATATATCTTGGTATGATTATTTGAACAATTGTAGGATCATGCATGCTGAAAAATTATTGCTGGAAACAGATTTACCCATAATGCAGGTTGCTATGAAATCAGGTTTTGGTAGCATCGCGACATTTAACCGTTTATTCAGAACTAAAAAGCATTGTACTCCCACGGAGTATAAAACTCTTTACCTAAATAATTGTGATACAGGTTAAAAGTTAAAGTATATTAACCATTTTACGTTTGGTAATATTTGATTAATAACTAGTAATATTTGAGTAGAGTATTTAGAATGTATGTTATATACTACTATTTAAAAGCAAATCTTTTGTGAAAAATTCACAAAAAATTAGAGGAGGGAAATCATGAAAAAACGTATTTTGGCTATTTTTTTAGTCTGTATACTGATTATGTCTGTTACATTAGCAGGTTGTGAAAAGAAAGAAGGAGAGGGGACGGTGGGTGACGCCGATTCTTCTAATGTCAAAGATACTGATGAATCTAAAGATAAAGACAATGATAAGGACAAAGACAAAGACAATGACAAAGATACTAAGGAAGTCACCAACGATCCTAATGTGAAGGTTATAAACCTTTGGAGTTTTACCGACGAAGTTCCTAATATGCTTGAAAAGTACAAGGAGCTTAACCCTGATTTTCCTTATGAAATTAAGACTACTATTATAGCTACTACAGATGGTGCATATCAACCTGCCCTCGATCAAGCACTTGCAAGTGGCGGCGAGGATGCTCCAGACATTTATTGTGCAGAGGCTGCGTTTGTATTAAAGTACACACAAGGTGATGCCTCTAGCTATGCCGCACCCTATAAAGATCTTGGTATTGATGTGGATAACCTTATAAAAGAGGCTGACATTGCCCAATATACGATTGATATAGGCACAAATCCTAATGATGATCTTGTAGGACTCGGATATCAGGCTACCGGTGGTGCGTTCATATATCGCCGTTCTATTGCGAAAGATGTTTGGGGTACTGATGATCCTGCAACTATCAAGGATAAAGTAGGGCCTGGTTGGGATAAGTTCTTTGATGCTGCTAAAGATCTTAAAGCAAAGGGCTATGGTATTGTATCTGGCGATGGTGATATATGGCATGCAGTTGAAAACAGTTCAGAAAAGGGTTGGATTGTAGATGGCAAGCTTTATATCGATCCCCTACGTGAGGAATTCTTAGATCTCTCTAAGAAACTCAAGGACAATGGTTATCATAATGATACCCAGGATTGGCAGGATGCTTGGTACGCTGATATGAAAGATGCTGGTCCTCAGAAAATATTTGGTTTCTTTGGCCCTGCATGGCTCATTAACTATGTTATGGCGGGAAATTCCGGTGGAGAGAAACCAGGTGAGGGAACATACGGTGATTGGGCAGTATGTGAGCCACCAGTTGGATTCTTCTGGGGAGGTACATGGGTGCTAGCAAATAAGGACAGCAAGGTAAAGGCTGCTGTGGGTGATATAATTAAATGGATTACCCTTGACAGTTCTGAAACCGGGCTTCAATACTTCTGGGCTAATGGTACCCTCAACGGTCCCGAAGGTACAAAGGATACAGTTGCTTCTGGTACAGTTATGAAGAAGTCTGACGGTGCACTTGACTTCTTGGGTGGGCAGAATATGTTTGATGTATTCGTTCCTGCAGGTGAATTTGCTACCGGAACAAACTTGACACAATATGACGAGACAATCAACACCTACTGGCGTGAGCAGGTACGTGAGTATACTGCCGGTAATAAGAGCCGCGAACAGGCTATAGCTGATTTCAAGCAGCAAGTTGCTGATAATCTTGATATTATTGTGGAGTAGTTTAATATTACTGGGCGGGCGGTACTTCCGTCTGCCCAATTTTACGTTATCATTAATGTTGTTTATGCTTTACCGGAGGTGAATTCATTTGAAAAGAAAAAGCGTTAGCTATGCTAAATATGGTTATATATTTTCTATACCTTTCGTAGTCATATTCCTTATATTTTCGCTGTATCCTATAATCTATACTGCTGTTATCGGTTTTACCGATCTTAAAGGATTGGGCAGGACGGATATTAAATTTTTGGAGGATCCTTTTATGAATTTTAAGGCTGTCCTCAAAAATCCATCTTTTATAAAATCGCTATCAAATACAGCGGTGATATGGGTTATTAACTTTATTCCACAAATTCTTATAGCACTTATGCTTACAGCATGGTTTACCAATCAACGTTATAAGATGAGGGGTCAAGGTGTATTTAAAGTTTTGTTTTATATGCCTAATATTATTACGGCTGCAACAATAGCCATACTTTTCAATTCATTATTTGGGTATCCTAAAGGGCCTGTTAATGATCTGTTCAAGATGTTGGGATTATCCGATGAACCGATTAATTTCCTAATTAATCAGTGGACAGCGAGGGGGATCGTGGCATTTATCCAGTTTTGGATGTGGTATGGTTATACCATGATAGTGCTTATTGCAGGCGTAACAGGCATAAACCCTGCAATTTTTGAGGCGGCAGAGATTGATGGTGCAACAAATACACAAACTTTTTTCCATATAACCCTACCCAATTTGAGGACTATAATGCTCTATATGTTAGTTACTAGTATGATCGGTGGTTTGCAGATGTTCGATATACCAAAACTATTTTTGAATGGAGGTCCAGATAACGCTACACTAACAACAAGTGTTTTTATTTATAATCAGGCGTTCAGCGGGAGCTATATGTATAATCGTGCAGCAGCTGCAAGTATGATTATGTTTGTTATAGCGGTGATATTGTCAGGTATACTTTTCTATATTATGCGTGATAAATACGAAGTACAACGAAAAAAAGAAGCAAAGAAAGCATTAAAACAAAAAAATGGGAAAATCCTGGAAGGAGGTCAACGGTATGGAATATAATAATAAAAAATCTCGCTCTAGCTATGCAGCGATAATAATTAAATATATTGTTTGCATTTTACTGGGTATTTTAAGCATATTACCATTTTGGATTATGTTTATGAACGCGACGCGGGGAACATATGAGATTCAACAGAATTCCATATCATTATTGCCTTCCAATCATTTTGTAAGCAATCTAAACATCCTGCGTGGAAAGAGTTTTAATCCAGCTAAGGGTTTTTTAAATTCGCTAATAATATCTTCAGGTGCGACAATTTGCACTGTGTACTTTTCATTACTTACTGCCTATGCATTAGTAGCATACGATTGGAGAATGCGTCAGCCATTTTTCACATTTATAATGGCAATTATGATGATTCCTGCACAGGTATCTGGTATCGGTTTTTATCAGTTTATGTATAAACTTCATTGGACTAACAGTTTTTTACCACTGATATTACCAGCGATAGCTTCACCTACGGCAGTATTCTTTATGAGACAATATTTACTTGGCGCGCTATCATTGGATCTTGTTGATTCTGCACGAATAGACGGTGCTGGCGAGTTTAGTATATTTAATAGGATGATTTTGCCGATTGCAAAACCGGCCATGGCTACACAGGCAATTTTCGCCTTTGTGGGAAGTTGGAACAATTTATTTACGCCGATGATATTGCTTACTGATCGTGATAAATACACAATGCCTATAATGGTAAGCCTATTGCGTGGAGACATCTATAAGACGGAGTATGGCTCAATATATTTAGGATTGTCTTTGACGGTGTTGCCTCTATTTATAATATATTTTATACTATCAAAGTATATAATAGAGGGAGTTGCGCTGGGCAGTATTAAGGAGTAAAACCGGAATATGATTTAGTACATTATAATATACTACATCATATTCTATAAGCTATCTAACATTTAGCATATGTTAGATAGCTTCTTTATTTATTGATATATTTTATGGTTATACTTTTCTTTGGTCTACAGTAATTTGATGCTATCTATTTCAAATAAAAACTTGCTTATAAGAACCATATCTGGTATTATAGAAAAGCATTTTTGAACTTTTATAGCAATGGAGGTATAACAATCCAAAACGTTGGCATAATATAGTATAAGATAAGATTATTACAAAACCTTGACGAATTATTAAGATTGTGTTACAATGTTAGCGTTTTAAAAATGGTGCTCCATAAACTATAAAAGGAGGTTTTCTCATGGAACCTAATAAACCGGGCGGTTTAAAGCATAGGAATATGATTGTGCTGTTAATTGCCCTGGGCTTAATGGTAGGAGCTATGACAGGGTTTGCTTATCAAGCATCAAATGGCAGTAATAATAAACAGGTGCTAATAGATGATGATGGGCAAACGGTAGAGGTTTTAACTAGAGAAAATACCGTAGGAGAAGTATTAGAACGTTATAATATAAAGCTCGATAAAGGTGATGTTGTAACACCTGATTTAGATGAAAATCTAGAACAAGACTCCTCCATAACTATACGAAGGGCTATGCCAATCACTGTAGTAGCTGATGGACAACAAAAGGAGATTTACTTAACTGAAGGTACTATAAAAGAAGCAATAGCCGAAGCGCAAGTTAAGTTGAATGAGAACGATTTAGTAAACTATGCATTAGATGATAATATAACGCCAAGGGCGTATGTAGTTATAACTCGTGTAGACAACAAGGTATTAGTAGAAAAAGATTCCATACCATTTAAAACAGTAACTAGAAACAACGATAAGTTATATGAAGGTACTAAGAAAGTGGTGCAGGAAGGTAAAAATGGCGAACTGCATAAGGAGATAGAGGTGGAATACAGGGATGGTCTGGAGGTAAATAGACAGCTAAAAGATGAAAAGGTAGCTGTTAAGCCGGTAGATAAGGTAATAGAAATAGGTACAGCAAAGAAACCGGAACCTAAGACTATAACGGTGGCATCTAGGGGTGCTTCCCGTACTAAAAAGAAAACGTCTAGTGTTGCAAAAACTACTGCATCTAGAGGCGGGAGCCGATCAACCCAGACATCAGAAGCCAGCAATAAATCTAGTGGAGAGGTATTTCGTGCTACAGCCTATACCTATACATGTGATGGAGGCAGTAGAACAGCTACAGGAGTAGTTCCTAAACCTGGTATGATAGCAGTAGATCCTAGGGTTATACCATTAAAATCTACTGTATATGTAGAATTTCCAAAGGGTTGGGAACATCTGAATGGATATTATAAGGCCATGGATACTGGTGGCGCCATAAAGGGTAATAGAATAGATGTATTTATGGCAAATGAAAGCCTGTGCCGTAACTTTGGCCGTAGAAGTGTAAAAATATATTTTAAAAAATAACAGAATTTTGTTGGAGCACAAATAGGGTGGGAGATATCTTCCATCCTATTTATTTCTTTCAGGTTTCCCTTTATGCTATAATATCTTGTAAGGAGGCAAGACAGGTGGAGAAATTTACACAATCTTTAACATCGCCAAAGGCGTTAAATGATATTATAAGCCGCCATGGTTTTTCTTTTAGCAAGACCTTAGGGCAGAATTTTCTCATTGATAGAAATATACTGGATAAAATAATCGATGGGGCTAATATATCGCCAGGTGATAATGTACTGGAAGTAGGCCCAGGTGTAGGAACACTGACTAGGGAATTAGCAGGTAAAGCCAAGGACGTAGTAGCAGTGGAGATCGATAAGGCATTGATGCCCATATTGGAAGAAACCCTAGGAGATTTAGATAATGTTTCAATAGTGCAAGGTGATATATTAAAACTGGATTTGTATGATCTTATTGCTAGATATTTTGATGATGAACGATTTAAAGTGGTTGCAAATCTGCCATACTATATAACTACACCTATTATAATGAATTTCTTAGAGAGTGGTGTACCGGTGGATAGCATAATAGTCATGGTGCAGAAGGAAGTAGCCCAGAGGATGGCTGCACAGCCATGCAGCAAGGATTATGGCGCCCTTACAGTAGCAGTCAACTATTATAGCAAGCCTCGTATAATAACAAAGGCGCCAGCTAGTGTATTTATGCCAAAGCCTAAAGTGGATTCTATGGTTATAGCATTGGATAGGCGGGAGGAGCCGCCAGTATTGGTAGGGGACAAGGAATTATTTTTTAAAGTAATAAAATCTGCATTTTCAATGAGGCGCAAGACCCTTTTAAACAGTCTGTCCAATCTGGAAGCATATACAGGCCTTACTAAGGATGCTTTAAGAAGTGCATTAAACGCCTGTGGCATAGATGGCGGGCGTAGAGGAGAGACATTGAGTATAGAAGAATTTGCTATGGTGACAAACAGCATAAATGATATATTAAAAAAGGATTAGGCTTTATGCCTAATCCTTTTTTAAAACTTTTTATATTTGTTCTGCTTCTGATACTACCTTATTCATAGCATTCAATGCCTCTTCAGGTAGTTTATCAAATCCTTCTTTGAAGGTATTGCGTGATTCTATAAATTGAGCTCTGTCCTTCATTCTAGCGATAAACTGCTTTCTATATTCAGCATCGTTAAAGTCTGGTTCGAAGCCTTCTACAGGGATATATTCAAGGCCAGATAGATTTCCTAGGCTCTCGAATTTAGCGGTACCTTCAACTATCTGTTCTACCAAACCTAGAGTGGTTTCTTTGGTTACCTTTTTACCCATAAAAGCACCAGTATTTATTATATAGCATGCAACATTTCGTTCTTCAAATAGGGCTTTGAATTTCTTATAATCCTCAGCCAAGGGATAAGTTCTAAATGGATTTGCATATGGCTCAACAACCAATGCATTAGGATCTACACCTTCAGCTAGTCTTTCAGCGGATGTCCTCTTTGTAGCGAGGGTTGCACCCATTACAGATGCTAGTACTGGGCTGTTTATCTTAACAAGAGGTGGTAAGGTAGGATCCTTCATGATCCACATTATTGCATTACATGGTTCGCCAAACTTGTCAACTCTATTTGGAGACCAGAGTTTAGATTTTATAGCACGTCCATTACCGTTTCGTACATCTTCTGTAAGCAGTACTACGTTGCCATTCTCATCGAGGGTAGCACCGGTATTTTGAACGGTCAGTAAAAATTTGTTGTCTGGAGAATCCATTGGGTAATCCTGTGTTTTATCGAAATATGATGGCTCAAGCGCTATTGAAGAGCCGTCCTCTGTGGATATTACAAAAGCATCATCGTGAAGCACTGTGATATCATATTTACCGTCATGACGTGCATGGGTGATGGTAGATTTACCAGAGCCAGATAGACCAAATACACCTAGAACAACTTTTCTACCATCGGAAAGGTTGTAACGTTTCTGACCACCATGGCAGGAAGCATATCCGTGACGATTTGCAATACCCCAAGCCAGGGTGAGGGTACCTTTTTTGTGTTCTCCAAAGTATCTCATGCCTAGTATGGCAGCACAGTTGTGCTGTGGATCAAAGAATGACAGTCCCATTGGATGATCGGGATGTTTCCAATCTGGATCGGAGAATATGTAGATATCTCCTTCATTTTCTAATAGTTTGGAATCTTTATACATGTCATAAAAATGTTCCGTGATATATTGGAAATTAAGCATCCATGAATACATTATATTTTCATGATTTTCTGGGATAAGCAGATGGGCTTTTACCATAAAATCCTTATCCAAACCAATATACGCTGTTGCATGGTAGAGTTTTCTGTATCTGGTGTCATATAGAGCTTCTCTTATTTTTCCTGCATATTCTTCCTGATCTACGCCAGGCTCGCCTAAAATACGTCTTGCAGCTGCAGCACGTCCCTTTACCTTACCATCATTAAATAGGAGAACCTTCGATTCTGGATCAAGACCTATTTCCTCAGGCTTATAAACGGGTATATCTGTAACGATAGTTCCAGGTGAAGCTGCTGCTAATTTATATGCCTCTTTGATTGTACTGATTCTTTGCACATTATTACCATAAAAGCCAGTTTCAATAGTGGAGCGAATCTGAGAATTTATGGGGTTCTTAGCCTTTATTTCACTTATTTTAAAATGTTCTATAGTTGCCATATTCATACTCCTCCTTCAAAAGATGAAATTTTGATTCGTTAGAGTTGCACGCAACACCAAAATACTAACCCATTATATAATATATCACGAGGATCTAAAAAATACAATGCATTTTAATATAATTGTTAAAAATTTATCCGAAATCTCAATATAATATATAACCGTATTTATTATATTTACACAAAAAAGGTTTCTTTTTTTATATTTCTTCATATATTAGTTATAAAGGGTAAAAAGGAGGGAATAGGATGCTGAATAAAAATTACTATCATCGTTCCTTTACTATTTTACAGTCAAAAGATAGGGACTATGGATTATCAAATGGTAAGGAACCGGCGGGATATTGCAAAATGGAGATGAAATCGGGTATGGGTAAGGCGTATGTATATGTTCAAGATATGAAGCCAGGAACATATTATGTATTCTTAGCTTCTTCAGGTAGGCATATCCCTGTTCAGCATTTATGCGAGATTGAAGTAGGTGATAATGGAAGAGGAGAGTGTGTAGGGGATTTTGATGTACAGAATATAGGTAAATCTGGCTTTGGCATAGAGGACTTTAATGGTATAGCTGTTGTAAATATGGCAAAAGACAGCAAAGGGCGGGAGATACATATAGCCTATCCATTGATAGGTTATGCTAATAAACGTATAGAGGTAGATTGGACAGGTCACGTGGAAGAACAGATAAAAGAGCGGTATGGTCCGAAGGATTATGATAATAAAATAACAAATCAATTGGAGTCCGCTGATATTAGATTAGATAGCGAGGAATCTAGTAAAAGCGAAAATACGATGGATCTCAATGAACCTAATATTGAGGCAGTAGAAGAGGAACAGATAGAATCGAACCATTCAGATGAAGATGTGAAAAATTCAGATAATAGGGATGAATCCAATGCAGATATGGTAGGATTAGAAGGGAATGCAGATTCGGAAGAAGAAAATCCATTTACTGAATGGGCGGATATGGCAGAAGAGCCTATAGCAGAAATATTAGAACCAGATCAAGGGACAGAACCAGCAGAAGTGGAGCAAGAGCCGGAACCAGAGTTAGAATTAGATCTAGAACAGGAAGTAGAGATAGAACATGAAGCAAAGGCAGAAATAGAAAAAGAATCTGTTTCTGTAGATCAGTCGGAAGTAGAACCTAAAAGGGAAGGGTATGCTAAAAACAGTGATTCTACCTATTGGAGCAAGGTAGAGAACTATTTTAAAGGACTATTTGAGTCTAATATAAGGATAGATCCATTTTGTGAAGATATGGGGGATTCAGAGTGGATAAGGGTACAATATCCATATTATTATTCAGGATATATGTATCCGGATCACTATATAATAGGTATTATAAGGGAAGATGGGGAAGTAAGGTATGTAGCATATGGCATGCCTGGTGTTCCAAATAGTATGCCACCCATGTGTGGACCCATTGGACCAGTAGGCTTTTATAGATGGTTGCCCATGCAAAATGGATTTGGCATGGGATATTGGATGCTTTATATAGATGCAGATAGTGGAAGCATAGCATATCCATATTGACATGTAATAAACTAGTGATATATTTAGATTAAAAGTTTGAAGATTTACAAAAGAAAGGGGTAACTGGATATGTCAGATATAAAGGATAACATGTTACAGCTTATAGGCAATACTCCCCTTGTTAGACTTAATAAGGTTACAGAAGGTGCTAAAGGGAATGTGCTTGCAAAGGTGGAGTATTTCAATCCTGGCGGGAGTATAAAGGATAGAATAGCCATAAGTATGATTGAAGATGCTGAAAAGCGTGGCATTCTAAAGGCTGGTGGGGTTATAATAGAACCTACCAGTGGAAATACGGGGGTTGGCTTGGCATATGTGGGTGCGGTAAAGGGATATAGGGTAATACTAACTATGCCAGATACAATGAGTATAGAAAGGCGTAGCGTATTAACTGCCTATGGTGCTGAAGTAATACTAACTCCAGGGGCAAAGGGTATGAAAGGTGCTATAGAAGAAGCTGAGAGATTACATGAAGAGATCCCTGGTTCTTTCATACCACAACAGTTTGAAAATATGGCTAATCCAGATATACACAGACATACTACTGCAAGGGAGATATTAAAAGATACGGATGGGAATGTTGATATATTTGTATCCGGCGTGGGTACCGGGGGTACTCTAACAGGAGTAGGACAGGTATTAAAGGAGCATAATCCAAATATTCATATAGTAGCGGTAGAGCCTGAAGGTTCGCCGGTGTTGTCAGGGGGAAATGCTGGTTCCCATGGTTTACAGGGTATAGGAGCTGGCTTTATACCAAGAGTACTCAACATGGATATAATAGATGAGATTGTAAAAATATCAGATGAAGATGCCTTTCATATGACCAAAGATCTGGCTAGGCGGGAGGGGCTTTTAGTAGGCATATCTTCAGGAGCTGCTGTATGCGCTGCTGTTAGCCTTGCAAAGGTTGAAAAAAATGCAGATAAGAATATCGTGGTCATTCTCCCTGATACCGGGCAGAGATATTTGAGTACACCAATATTTACTATGGATTGATATATTTTAGAAAAGAAGCACTATATATAGTGCTTCTTTTCTATTGTATACCATTAAAAGTTAAGGAAAAAAGAGGATTAAGTATAAAAAATACACATTATCATCTTATATGCCTAAAAATAGCAATTAAACTATTTGAAATTATTATGAAATATGTTAAAATAGTATACAATGGTTACATAATTTACTACTAATATAAATTTTCTACATAATTGGGCAAAGTTTGATGAAAAATGTAGTATAATGATGAAAAAAATCACAATAGGAGGAATGCAAAATGGAAGGAAAGGTAAAGGTGGCAATAGCCGACGATAACCCAAATATTGTTGACATCATAGGGAGGTGCATTTCGACTCAAAATGATATGGAAGTTGTAGGAACGGCAAATGATGGAATAATAGCAAATGAGGTTATCTTTAATACTTGTCCTGATGTTGTGCTTTTGGACATGGTTATGCCACGGCTAGATGGTTTGGGGGTATTGGAGACCATAAATTCATCTTCTATGGATGTTCGTCCTTCTTTCATATGTTTATCTGCAGTTGGTCATGAAGATGTAATACGCCGTGCAATTGATCTTGGAGCAAGATATTATATGATAAAGCCATTTGATATGAACATGATGCTTAGGAGAATAAAAGAGGTTGCACAGAAAAATGATGGAGCAGGACCAAGGATATCACCTACGCAAAATACCAGTTCTCAAAATATAGAGGAGAAAATCACTGATATTTTTCTTATAATTGGCATTCCCGCCCACATAAAAGGCTATCATTTTCTAAGGGAAGCAGTAAAAATGGTGGCAGAAAATAATGAGATAATAAATCACATAACAAAAGAACTATATCCTGGTATAGCAGAAAGGTACAACACTACTCCGAGCAAGGTAGAGAGAGCTATACGGCATGCAATAGATGTGGCATGGAGCAGGGGAAAGGTTGAGAATATCAACCAGATATTTGGCTATACGGTTTACCAGAGAAATGAAAAACCGACAAATGGTGAGTTTATAGCACTTTTAGCTGACAAATTAAGCATGGATTATTCGGCGTGATTTTACAGAACATATATTTGGTTGTGAATTATGTGGAAAAGGTTAACGATATATCCACAATATAAAATCGCAATTAATCTATGTTTGGGGATAACTCTGTGGATACTGTGGATCACTCAAAGAATGACTTGTGGATAACTTAAAACTGTATGTGTATAAAAAGAAACTCTTACAAATGGTGAAGAACATGAATTATTATTAGTATAATAATATTTTTAATAAAATAGTAAACTGTTTGGCAGAATGAGATATTCTATGATCCCATTCTGCTCTTTTGTGCCATAGAAGATGCAATGAATACCGTAAATGGAATTGTAAATACCAATCCTATACTTCCACATAGGGATTTAATAATTTCTATTGCTATTAATTCTGAATTTAATGCATAGGTAACAGATGCCTCTGATGCCACATATATCATCAATAATGGTATAGAGCTACCGGTATATGCAAGCACTAAGGTGTTTATCATAGTAGACATGATATCTTTTCCTACTTCGAATCCTGAATTTATAAGGGCGTTTCGTGAAATTCTGGGGGAATGTTTTTTTATCTCAAAGATTGATGATGTTATGGACATACTTACATCCATTACAACACCTATACTTCCTATGATTACAGCACTTATATATAGGCCTCTAAAATCTATTGTAACGCCCATATTGGAAACGATAAAGCCTACATCTTCATTAGCAAAGCCGGTAACCTTTACGGCTTTAGAATATATGTTGGCTAATGCACCTGCAACGGCGGTTCCACCAATTGTACCGAGTATAGAGGCAAAACTTTTCTTTGTGAATCCTGCTATCATTATAAAACTTACTATTATAATTATAGAAGAGTATATTATGGAGACCAATATGGCATCGTATCCTTTTAATATAGCTGGAATCATAAATTTTATTATTATAAAGCCCGAAAACAGGAGCGATAATAAAGATAATGTCCCTTTGATTTTACCAAAGATTAGCACCATTATAAAAAGGATTAATGCCAAGTGTTTAAGCTTATCTAGACGCCAGATATTAATAAAATTGGCATTTAAATTATTTGATTCATCTTCATAGAGTTCTATTAAAATTTTATCATCTTTTTCAATATTAAAATCATAAACAGAATCTTTAAGTAGTTCACGCTCTATTGTAATTATGGTATCTTTGTATTTTCCCTCCATAATCTTGGCTTTAATGGTTTCTGAATGTTCTGTTTGCTGTGGATCATCTAAAACTAAGGCTACTACATTGTCATTATAAAAGGCATATGCTATGCTCGAAGCTAGTAAAGACATGATCAGTATAAAAATTAGTTTTTTATACAATATAATACCCCCCTATTCTTTTTCTAACACTATTAATATGAATTAGATGTAGTATATAGAACTATATATACGGGGGGGTATTATATGCTATATATTCTTTTTGCAATTTTTGCATAATCCATAATATACAATTTCGGTACTTGAGAGTTGAACATCATAATCATTTTCTATAATCTTATTTAGTTGGGTTATCAGATGAATTAAAGGATCTTCATCTATGTCCATTATATAGCCACAGTTTTTACACTTAAAATGTATATGAAGGAGATCTTCATCTGGGCAGATTATTTCATAATAATTATTACCATCGATATTTATTTCTTTTAATATTCCTACATCTGTAAAAAGTTTAATGTTTCTATATATTGTTGCCAAGCCCATATCCTTCGGTCTCAATTTTTCATATAGTTGTTCAACGCTTAAATGGGTATCAGATAGAAGAAATTCTTTTAAAATTTCTGTTCTTTGCCCTGTGGATTTATATCCCATCTTATACAGCAGGTTTTCAAAAAAGGATAGTTTACCATTTAAAGAATTAATATCTTCTTTCATTGTGCTCCTCCTTAAGCTGAATATGTTTATTGGTTTAATAATAATTCATTTGGGTATAATATTCAACATTTTATTGATATTAGGTAGATAGAACATTGTATTCTATAGTTGCATCATGATATACTAATTATATACAGTTTTTATACCCATAATTATCTGGAGGTAATTATTGTGGCAGACAAAAATACACTATTCTATGAGAAACCGAATATAGACGATTCTACTTTTCCCATAAAGATTAAGTATGTATACTCTGACGAATCTACGGATGTATTTTTTAGGACCCATTGGCATAGACATATGGAATTTTTATATTTTATTTCAGGAAAGGCAATTATATATTGCGATTCGAAACCTATCCTTGCAGAGGCGGGAGATTTGATAGTCATAAATAGCAACGAACTGCATCAAGGTCAAAACTTATCCAGTAAGTTAGCAAGGTATTGTATAATTATAGATCCAGACATATTTTATACCAGCTTTATGGACATATGTGAGACGAAATACATATCACCCATAGTACAAAATTATATATTATTCCAAAATAAAATATCCAATGATAAAGAAATAAAAAACTACATAGAGCATATGATTAATGAATATGAAAATCATGAAAATGGATTTGAGTTGATGATAAAAGGGTATATATATCAATTATTAGCTATACTTGTTAGAAAATATGCAATCTCTTATTTGACTCCAGAGGAATATGAAAAACGAGTAGAAAATCTAGAGATGTTTAACAGTGTATTTGAATATGTAGAAGGGCATTATGCTCAAAAAATTTCTCTACAAACGGCAGTTAATATGGTCAATTTAAGCCAGGCCCATTTTTGCAGATTATTTAAAGGTTTAACAGGTAAGACATTTATTGAATATGTTAATTATATAAGGCTTAATAAAGCAGAACAAATGCTTAAGAATTCTGATATGTCTGTAACGGAGATAGCTATTTCTGTTGGATTTAGCGATATTAACTATTTTAGTAGATTGTTTAAGAGGTATAAAGGGGTTTCACCAACTGATATTAGAAAAAGAAATTAATATATGGATTTTGATAAATTTGTACTAGTAAATGATAATATTATTTCTAGAGTAATATTTCTTATTTTGCTATCCTATTATTATAGGAGTTTTTTTATTGCGTTTTAACAGGATTTATAAAAATAATTATGCTTGACTTGCATGATTTTATGGAGGTAATAATGTTATGAGAGTTCTATATTATGATATTGATACTTTAAGACCTGATCATCTTAGATGTTATGGATACCATAGAAATACATCTTCTAATATTGATAGCATTGCCAATGAAGGAGTAATGTTTACTAAGTGTTTTGCATCGGATACGCCATGTTTGCCATCTAGAGCATCTTTGTTTAGTGGACGTTTTGGTATACATACAGGGGTGGTAAACCATGGAGGGGAAGCTGCTGATATGAAATTGGAGGGTAAGGACAGACCATTTGGCATAGGTAATAATTTTGGTTGGATAACTTCTTTTCGCAGAGCAGGCTATCATACTGTATCTATTTCTCCTTTTGCTGAAAGACACGCAGCTTGGTGGTTTTATGAAGGATTCAATGAAATGGTGAATACAGGAAAATGCGGTGGTGAACGGGCTGATGAGATAGTGCCTATAGCTATTGATTGGCTAGATGAACATGGTGATGGAGACAACTGGTTTTTACATATAAATGTATGGGATCCCCATACTCCATATAGGACACCTATGGAATATGGCAATCCCTTTGAAGATGAAGCGGCTCCGGATTGGATAGATGATGATATTATAAAGGCACAATATAACAATTATGGTCCCCATGGTGCTCACGAAACTCCCGCCCATCCGACCTTTCCCAGGATGCTGCCAGAGATAAAGGATACAAATGATTATAAACGGTGGATTGATGCATACGATACGGGCATATGGTATGCTGATATGTTTTTAGGGAAAATAGTAGAAAAGTTAAAGGCCCTTGGCATATATGATGACACTATGATAGTGATATCCTCTGACCATGGGGAAAATCATGGTGAACTAAATATATACGGGGATCATCAAACTGCAGACTATATAACCAGTAGGGTACCTATGATCATAAAGATGCCGGGCGTAAAAGGCGGGAGAATTGATGATGCTCTCCACTACCAATGTGATGTAGGTGCTACTATAACAGAACTTTTAGGAGGCAAGGTTAATCCTAGATGGGATGGAGAAGCCTTTACTGAAGCATTTAATAAGGAAGAAGAAAATGGTAGGGATTATCTTGTAGTTAGCCATTGTGCATGGTCTTGCCAGCGTTCTGTAATATTTGATAAATACATTATGATAAAGACTTATCATGATGGACTTAAAGATTTTCCTGAATATATGCTCTTTGATATAGAAAATGATCCTCATGAACAACATAATTTGGCAGAAGATAGGCCGGATATTATACAAAAGGGCAAGGCATATTTAAATGAATGGTATGATGAGATGATGAGAACATCCAAAGATGGTGTAGATCCATTGAGGACTACTATAATGGAAGGTGGTCCATTGCATACTAGGGGCATGTTGGATAGCTATTGTAAAAGACTAGAAGAAACAGGCAGGGGCAAACTAGCTGAAAAGTTAAGAAATAAATATAATAAATAGTACAGTTAAATACCACTGATATACGTCGGTGGTATTTTTTTCTAAATTGCAATATTAAATGCAACACTTTTGAGAAAATCATACTTATCCATTTACTTCCTCTTGTCAAGGGGAGGGTGGAGATTTTCGAGTGTATACGAGAAAATACTACCCAACCTTGACAAC